>DAORHY010000374.1:0-3241 GCA_035438225.1 Bacteroidia bacterium | reverse complement strand
ACTCACCGATTCGGTTGCTATTGCAGGCGGAACCGGATTTACGGTATCGATGCTGACAACTCCTGCCACCTGTAATGCTTCGGATGGAACCGCACAGGTGGATGCAAGTGGTGGCAGCGGAGATTTCTCCTATGCATGGACACCGCCGGTAAGCACAGGTCCGGATGCAAGTGGACTTGTCTCCGGATTTTATTCAGTTATTGTCACTGACAACCAAACCAATTGTTCTCAGGCGGTTTCAGGACTTGTCGGCAATACATCCGGCATCACTGCATCACTGGTTTCTTCAACAAATGCTCATTGTGAAAACGGAGAAAATGGAGCTGCGGAAGTTGCTGCTGCTGGTGGAACAGCTCCGTATGAATACCTGTGGCAGCCGACTGGTGCAACAACAGCGGGTGTTACCAACCTTGCGCCCGGAGAATACACTGTACAGGTTTCGGACTACAACAGTTGTCCTGCTTTCCTTTCTGTAACAATTGGTTATGATTTTCCGGCTCCTGTTGTTGATCTTGGACCTGACACTACAATTTGTATTGGCGATGTGATCACACTGGATGCAGGTGCCGGTTTTGCAGATTATTTCTGGTCGGACCAATCCACAACACAGCAGATTTCAGTAAGTACTGACGGACCCTATTCTGTTCTCGTGACGGATCAAAACGGTTGTCAGAATTTTGACAACATAACAGTAACAACAATTGCATGTCAGAACAGTTTTCATGCCGGTTTTGCACGCGGCATTACTCCGCTTATCTACCCGAATCCTGCACGTGATGAATTGAACATTGTTCTGAATTCAATGGAGGAATCAGATGTGGATATTCGTATCGTGAATACGGTAGGGGATGAAATCTATCAATCGCATCAATCCTCCAATGGACTGTTTCGTAAGAGAATCGGAATAGGAGCATTTGCTCCGGGGATTTACTTCATCGAAATTCGTTTTGACGGGGAGTCACATGTATTCCGAACGATAAAAATGTAAAATAGTATTTCATTCAAACCGGCCTGCCATCAGGATGTGAGGCAACGGGCGCAAAGGGGGCATTCTCTTTGCGCCCGTTGTCGTTCTGTTGTTTGTCCTGCGGTCAAAAAATCACCGCTGTTCCAGCTTATCGGCTAGCGTGTTGAGAGCGGCCAGCAGTACAAAAACACAAAGCCCCGGAAAGAGCACCAGCCACCATGCATTGATATTTTCTTTTCCTTCATACAATAACTGTCCCCAGGTGACAGTGCCTTGTGGAACACCAATTCCCAGAAAAGACAAAGCAGTTTCAGCAAGAATAGCGGAAGCAATTCCGTAAATTGTAAATACCCTGAGTTGAGAAAAAGTGGCGGGCAACAGATGGTTTTTAAACAATCGGAAAGTTGGCAGTCCGATCGCTCTTCCGGCATCGATGTAATTGGATTCCCTCAGGGAAAGCACCATCGCCCGAACCATACGCGCGATGGAAGTCCATGAAGTGAGGCCGATAATCAATACCACAGACAATACAGAAGGCCGGAAGATCAGGGCAAAGGTGATGAGCACAACGATTCGCGGAAGTGCCAGGAAAAGTTCCGTCAGCCTGTTGATGAGAGCGTCAAGAGGGATTTTCACGGGCTGTTTCAGGAAACCCGGGAGTTTAAGTTGTGAAACAATCCATACCGGCAATATAAGAAGCAGAAAAAATCCGAACAGCGATATCAGAATATTTCCAGTCCCCCGGATTACAGATGCATTGAAGCTATTTTCAATGGAAAGAAATCGTAATTCAAAAAAATAAAACCAGGCAGGAAGGAGAAATAACAGGAATGTAATCAGTGCTGCCCTGTTCATCCTGAAATTTTGATTTCCATAGTAGCCGGAAAGGAGTCCGAGAGTCACACCAATACAGATTGCAATCATCATTGAACAAATACCGATGGTCAGTGAAATACGTGTTCCTTCAATTAAACCCGCGAGGGTATCGTTACCCAGGTTTCCGGTGCCCAGCAGATGGCGCTTGCGAAAAGACAGTTCTTGTGTCGTTCCGTTTGAATCCTTGTATTGTTTATCAAATGGTGATTTGTAATTGCTGTTTGCCAGGTCACTTTTTCCTGCAGAATAGGGAACCGGGGCACGCAGGATAAAATCAGTTTGAAGCGTATCCCAGTCGATATTATCCATTCGCATATTTCTAGCCTGCCCGTCGGATGCGTAAATCTGGATATAGGGATTGGATGAAAACGCGGGAAAATGAAGGTGTCCCTGTTGCACAAGCAGAATAGGTTTCTCGTTAGAAAGCAAGGGTCCGAGAATGGCAATCAGCAGAAAAACAGAAAGCACAACCACTGGAACACGTGGTAGTTTTTTCAGGATTGGCAGCCATCTTTTCATTCGTGATCCTTATTTTTCCTGGTTTATACGCGGATCAGCCCAGGCATAGACAATATCCGTGATTAGAAATCCTGCAATTGTGATGATTCCGGTGAGTGTAAACACAGCGAGGATCACAGGATAATCCATCGCATCCACACTTTGATAGATGGTCAAACCCATTCCGGGCAGTGTAAATACAGTTTCAAGTATCACCGATCCGCTGATTGCATATGGAAATACATTGGAGAACATGGTGATGATTGGTAACAGGGTGTTACGAAAAACATGATTCCGAAGAATGTTGTTTTCTTTCAACCCCTTTGCTCTCGCAGTCCGGATGTAATCTTGTTTTAAGACTTCTACAGCATTCGCACGGATGCTTCGTGTGACAAATGCAAAGGAACTGTAGGTATAACAAATTGTCGGCAGGATGAGATAGGGAAGTGTGGTCACAATTCGATCGAACAAACTGCTGCCCGGTGGAAAGCCTGCAACCGGCATCACTCCGGAGGAAGGAAACACGTTCAGTACATCCGGGTTACAGAACAACATCATGAGCATTGTTGCCAGCCAGAAAGCGGGCAGGGAATACAGAATTGTAAAGAGCAGGGATGTATTTTTGTCAAATCGTGTTCCCGGCTTCGACGCAGATTTCAGGGCAACCGGAATACTGATGAGAAAACTCAGGATAACTGATGTGAGTGTAAAAAATAATGTCCATCCAATCCTACTGGCGATCAATGAAGCGACTGGCTGTTTTGTCCGGTACGAAATTCCCAGATCCCCGCGAAGCACACCCCGGTTTCCGGAGTCATCGCCAAATAAAAACCGGTGGAACTGATTATTCGAATGAAAACGGATTGCCGGTATCCATTTCCAGCTGTGTGCAGGATGTGA
>DAORHY010000373.1:0-3277 GCA_035438225.1 Bacteroidia bacterium | reverse complement strand
AAACGTAATCGGGTGATTTTAGATTGTTCTTCAGCAGCTATTTTCAGTTCGGTTTCCCTGCTGTTATGAATCCGCGCATTCAGGAGTTCCAGCATCTCGGTTGCACTTTTCCCGCTTGCACAAACGATAAAGATGAAGCCAAATTTATTTTCATAAGCTTCATTGCCATCAGCAAGTGCTTCGAGTGTGTGTTGCGAGGCAACATTTACAGAAGCCTGTTCACTTCCTGCAAGTTTGCTGGTGGAGGCAAATTTCTTTTCAAGGCTTTTAATATCCCCGATTTTTGGGTGATGTAAAAATGCTTCCAGCCAGTCTTGTTCAGTTGTTTCAGCCCAGGCTTTTTCAGCTTTAGCAAACACATCCTCTTTCCCGGTGAAAGGCGATAGCTGAATCATTCTTTCAACCCAGGAAGACGCGCCGCAGCATTTGAGGAATTCCTCCCGGAGGGAAGCGGAATTCAGTGCGTTCAATGTTGTAATGTTCATTTAGAAAAAATTATCCGCTAATCGTCCCGAAACATCTCAGCCTGCTTACGCCGCCATCCGGATAAATAAACAAGCGGATGTGGGAGATATGTTCATGCGGCAGAATTTCATTTGCAAATGTATGTTCGTGATCAGCCTGAAGTTTCTGCTGTGGAAGAATTTCTTTCCAGGAAATGGTAGCAGAGGAAATGTTTTTTTCTTCGTCTTTGGAAATACTGCAGGCTTCAATGGAGCATCTGTCCGGATAATTTCCTTTGAAATGGCCGGTGTCGACCAACATACTTTTTATTTCCCCGACATGTGCCAGGCGAATAATTACCCAGTCGCGGTTGTTGGGAGTGCGGTTTCTCTTCGTTTCCCAGCCATCACCCATATTCACTCCTCTACCGGGCATGAGCAGGTTGTCCATGTGAGAAAAAAACATGTCATTGCACAGAACAGCCTTTGCTCCGTTCAACGCGGAAGCAAGATCAATGATTTCATCTTTCTTCACGGCAGACCAATCCTTATGAACTTCTCCATAAACCTTCAATCGTGCTACCCCACCATCCGGATAAATGTGCAGTTTAACATGCGTGTATAATTCATTGCTTGTGCAGGCATAGAAATTCTGACTCCCCGGGTTCAATGGAGATTTCGGGAGAATTTCTTTCCAGGCAATACCCTCTGACTCGGGATTTTTCCCTGCAGGAATCAGACACGCTTCAACGGAAGCAAAGGGGGGATGATTGCCAAGAAAATGATTTGTGTCAATATCAAAGCCGCGGATAATCCCTGTTGCGCCCAGCTGAACGATACACCAGTCATGGCCGGTGACACGCTTTCTACGGGATTCCCATCCGTCCATCCATTTGCCACGGTCCGTGTATTTATCTGCGATAAAAATTCCGCGTCCGGGCTTCACCAGGTTTTCCTTTTCCGCAAAAAAATCATCGGTGCAGGCAATTGCTTTTGCCCCCAGTCTATCGGAAGCAAGATTTAATAACTGAGTAAATTCAGGAGTGTCAGATACTTTTATTGTCATAATGTTTTTAAAATCACTTGTCCCGTGGGCGAAGATACTAAGGATCCTTTATCGTAAACCTTTGTTCCGCGAACATAGGTTTGCTCAACCAGCCCGCTCAGCATCTGTCCTTCGTATGGAGTGATGGGATGACGGAAACGGATATTACTGCGGGAAACCTTGAGTTTTTTCTCCGGACTCCAGATCACGATATCTGCGTCTGCTCCCGGTTCCAGGCGTCCTTTGTTTTTCAATCCGAGAAAATCCGCCACATTCCTGCTCATCAGATTTGAAATTTCGGCAATACTTGTTTTATCACGAAGTGCAACGGTCCAGATGATGGCTAAGGTAAACTGCAGGGAGGCTATTCCTCCCCACGCTTCTTTCAGGTTGCCGCTTTCGATCTCCTTTATTTCCGGAGGCGCCGGGGAATGATCTGAAACAATGAAATCAAGTGTTCCGTCTTTCACAGCCTGCCAGAGTTTAGCATTGTTTTCTTTTTCCCGGATTGGCGGAGTACATTTATAGCGTGTGTCGCCATCGGGAATAGATTCCGCATCAAAGAAAAGATAGTGTGGACAGGTTTCCACCGTGAAAGGAAGACCATTGCTCCGCGCTTCCCGGATCTGCGCTATTGAATTGGAAGAAGAGAGGTGAACAATGTGAATGTGCACTTTTGTTTTCCTGCACAAATCGATCAGCGCTTTGATGGCCTCGTCTTCCCATGAACGCGGGCGGGAGGCGAGGAATGCTTTGTAGGACTCCGGATCTGCTTCGAATGCTTTCTGCCCCTTGTGTTTGGTATCCAGTTCTGCATGCACAAGCAAAGGAACATTGTGCTTTTTTAATAGTGGCACTACCTTTTCCAGGTCCTTCAGACTTGCATTTGGAAAATCATCAATTCCTGAAGGAGTAAGAAATGCCTTGAATCCAAAAATGCCTGCGTTGATCAGGGATTCTGTTTCCGATGTATCCCCGGAAATAATTCCTCCCCAGAATCCGCAGTCGACATACAGTTTTCCTTCCGCTGCGGCTTGCTTTGTTTTCAGATTCTTTACAGTAGTGGTGACAGGAGTAGAATTGAGAGGCATGTCGACCAGTGTGGTAATTCCTCCGGAAGCCGCCGCCTGTGTGGCGGTTTCAAATCCTTCCCATTCTGTACGTCCGGGTTCATTCACATGAACATGGCAATCAATCAGCCCGGGCATAACCACGGAATCTTTTACTTCTTCAAATACCCTGGCGGATTTGAGATCACCTTTGCCTTCTTTGATGTCAAGAATTTTCCCTTCCTGAATATATAAAGTTGCGTCAGTTAATTCACCGTTCAGGAGAACTCTTTTACTATGTATGGCGAGATCCGGGAGTGTCATTTTTGAGAATGGAAATTCAGTTAAAAATAGAGAAGAAAGAAAGCCCTGTTTGTCACAAGATAAGGTTATCAGCGGGATTTTCAGTTTTCAATTTTCGCGCCCTGTTCAATCCAGGACCCGATCAACTCCCTTTCTTCATCGGTAATGCCCGTTTTATTGGCCTGTGGCATCGTTTTGGTTTGTACTGCCCGCACCAGAATTCGCTCTGACATCTTGTGGATTTGCTCGGGCGTGTCGAACAGTACTCCTCCGGGCGCTATCGTTTGCACTTCATCGGTTGGAGCAGCAGAGTGGCAACTCTGACAACGTTTCTTAAAGATTGGCTGCACCTGGCTGAAGGCAACGGGTTTCGTTGATTTCTTCGATGTTGAAACGGGCGCAGTGACAATAATTAATGCAATCAGCGCAATCACTGC
>DAORHY010000372.1:0-3292 GCA_035438225.1 Bacteroidia bacterium | reverse complement strand
CAGGGATATGACCTTTTATTGCGATTCCCCCACTCTCTTCTCCGCCCAACAATACATCTTCAGTGATCATAATCTGACAAATGTATTTGAACCCAATTTTCACAGTTTCCAGTTCGATGCCGTAATGTTTGCACAATTTCTCCACCTTTGGAGTTGTACTAAAAGCAGTGCACACTTTACCACGAACACCTTTGTATTTATACAGGTAATGGATCAGCAGCAAGATAATGTGATGTGAATCAATAAAATTTCCCTTGCCGTCATACATACCGATGCGATCGGCATCGCCATCAGTGACCAATCCGCAATCGATATCCCCCAGCTTTTTGATCAATTCCCTGAATTCGGATAAATTTTTATCAATCGGTTCAGGAGCTTGCCCGCGAAAACCAGGATTGTCATCGCAATGCAATAGTGTAATATCAGGAAATAACTTTCGAATCACATTTTGACCGGCACCGTACATGGCGTCATAAGCCAGTTTCATTCCGGAATTACGAATGGATTGAAGATCAAAATTCTTTTCCACATGCCTGATGTATTCATTCTCTAAATCAACCCATTGAATCAGGCCTTTCTTGTCAAGGTCGCTGATCGATGCTGATAAATCCGTTGATGAAACATCCGGAATGATGTCTTCTATCTCCTGTACATGGGAAGGAGTCATCGGGCCTCCGTAGCTGCCTTTCAGTTTAAACCCATTGTATGATGGAGGATTGTGAGAAGCGGTGATGATGATACCAAGATCACATTTGTGAACAAGTGTTCCGAGAGAAATCATCGGAGTGGAGACAAATCCTTTTGCAAGAAAAGTTTTTATTCCATTTGCACCCATTACTTTTGCAACTGTTTCAGCAAACAATTGGCCGCCAAACCGGCAATCGTGGCCTACGATCACAGTCGGATTTTTCTTTTGTTTAATGAGCCACTTTGCGGTTGCTTCCGAAACACGTGCAACATTTTCCTCTGTAAAATCCCGTGCAATTATCGCACGCCATCCATCTGTTCCAAACTTGATTTTGTTCATGGTCATATTTTATTTCTTCCTTTAGGAGGATATTGTTTTAATTGGTTAGTGTGCAAATAGTAATTGGTTGTTTTAGTTATCCGGGGTTTGTGTTCTGATGTTCAAATGTCAATCGTTCCACACCTGCTGATCATCTGTACATAATAGTTATCTGTCCGATTAATCATACCTGGCAAAGTCAGTAAGGACGTTCCATTTCCAGGTACGTAGCCCTTTTAAAAAAGCATCCGATTTATTCTTTTCAATTTCCTGGGAATTAATTCTGAAGATGCGAAAATAAAACTCTTTTTCGTTCAGAAAATCAAGTGGCGATTTAAAATCGACAAGAAAATCAAACTTACCGAAATCTGCGCCTGAAAGTGAGTCCAGAGCTTTGCCATCGACGAAGATACGGATGACCTCGCATTCAGTCAGTATCTCAGACTTCTGTTTCTTCCATCTTTCCCTGACTTCAATTTTGTTTACAAGAATTTTTCCCGGCTGCATAAAATTCCGGATTTTATCACCACCAAGGTTATAGAAGACTTCGCGATTTTCGTTCAGGTAAGTTTGTACTGCGGTGAGAAGTGCCATGGATTTTTTCATTCCGTCAGCTTGTCCTGATGTATCATCAATGACATAATTCACCAGTTTACAATCAAAATCCGGAGGTGTTATTTTACTGTTAACAAAGGTCTTCACTTCTTCTTTCAGCGACAAAGATTCTTTCAGGTTGCGTATTTGCTTTTCCCCGTATTGTACAATATTATAGAAATAGTATTTGTTGCTAAGAATGCTCTCAAAAGAAGTAAAACAATTGCCATTGGCATTCGTGGAAACCGGCGAATGCCTGAACACATCGGATAGTAGGGAATAATCAACATATCCGTAAGATGTTTCTTCTCCTCCGGCACCCCTGTTCGAAAAATAGAAGCCAACGGTTTGCAACATTCCGTCCTTTTTGTCAAGATCCCAGAGTTCATAAATGAACAGCTGAGTTGTTTTCGAAAATTCCATTCCCGATGATTCTTCTAGTTTTCGCAAAGTAGAAGGTTTAATCTGAACTTCTTTTTTTGGTGAATCCCACAACGGAATGCGTCCCGACATCACTTCATTGTAAACCAGTGGAGGCAGATCACTGACAAGATTATAACCCAGGGAATCTGCCTGATCCCTTGAACTCAGAAAAAGCAATACCGGTACAGGAGCGGAAACCGCCACATGACAGGAGAAGATTACAAAAAATAAAATGAAACCCTTTTTCATTAATTTCTCTTAAGAACGAATTCCGCGGCGGTCCAGGGCTTTCTGAAATCTCCGGGCATTGAGTAAGTGTTTATCGTACGTGGAGGCAAAACTGTGATAACCGCTGAAATCGTCTTTTGCACAAAAATACATGTAATTATGTTTTGTGTAATTCAACACGGCATTTATGGATGATGTTGTCGGCAGGCAGATTGGTCCCGGTGGAAGGCCTTTGTACATGTACGTATTATACGGTGAATCAATTTCTTTGTAAACCGACAAGACCCTGTTGATGCTGAAATCTCCCAATGCATAGACAAGGGTCGGATCGGCCTCCAGTTTCCAGTCCTTTTTGAAACGGTTGTAATAGACGCCTGCTACAACCGGTTTTTCATCCTCCTTGTTTGTTTCGAGCTGAACAATGGAAGCCAGTGTTGATACCTGAATAGTAGAGAGACCCATCAATCTTGCTTTCGTGATCCGTTCTGCATTCCAAAATTTGTCGTATTCTTTTTTCATCCTGTTGATGAATTGATCTGCTGAAGTATTCCAGTACAACTCATAAGTGTTCGGCAAAAATAAAGACAGAACATTGTCTGAAGAAAACCCCAGTTTATGAACATAATCAGGATCATTCAGCAAATTTAAAATGGAAGACGATTTTGCTTCAATCTGTTCTCCGACTTTTTTTGCCAATTCTTCTCTGGTACGGATATTATTAAATACCACTTTCACCGGCACTTGTTTGCCGGAACGCAACAACGAAACCAGTTCTTTATTATTCATTCTTGGCGTAAGCTGATAACGTCCCGGCCGTATTTTGCCGACATATTTCATTTGCGCAGCAGTCCAGCGAAATGATTTCTCATCGATCAGCAATTGTTGCGCATCCAGGATCTTGACTACGTCTTCAAATTTAGAACCAGTCGGAATCAGAATAAATTGAGGCCGCTGCCGGCTGGTCATGACATTGGGTGCGTATATCTTCTTATAGATCAAACTTCCCATACCGGCAGCAACTAACAGGAGGAAGATGACTGT
>DAORHY010000371.1:0-3332 GCA_035438225.1 Bacteroidia bacterium | reverse complement strand
AGCCCTCCTGGTTGCCGGATTTATCAAATCACTTGGCCAGGGAAAATTCACACACCAGGAAATAATTTCCCGTCAAATCCCCTGGTTCACACTGATCGCCGTTTCGGGCCTTTTTATTGTCATCGGAATCATTCTGATTTATTCCGGAATTTATTCATCAGTAAAGAATAAAAGGAAGAGTGGATGAACGGTGAAATTGAATTGGAAATGGTGATCAGTTTTGTTGAAGAATAAAATGGATGGTGATCTGTTGCGACCGGAATCCCGGACCCCTCGATCTTTTAATATCTCCTTTTCTGACTTACATCATGTACTTTCATCCGGTGAATGCTTTTCTTTATATACTGCGTAATTTCTATAATCATGAGATCCTATCTGTTAATTGCTCTTTTTCTGCTGATTTCTTTCAGCGGGTGTAAAAAAGACAAGGAAACTACCCCGACACCCGAACAGAATTTACTGACCCTTCAAATCAGCCATGTTGTGGATGCTGTTCCGCTGGATTTTGATACATTATTGTATACAAATGAAGCCTCCTACTCTTATTCCGTTTCACGTATCTGGTATTATATATCAAATGTCAGGTTGATTAAGGCTGACAGCTCGGAAGTGAAAGTCCTGAATTATGCATTTATCGATGCATCACGGCCAGCCACCGGGTCAATAAAAATCAATGCGGTTCCGGAGGGTTCTTATATTGGTTTGGCTTATTGCATTGGTCTTGATTCTGTATTGAATCAGACCGGCGCCCTGCCTGTCAATACAGACAACCTGAATATGGAATGGCCCGTACCGATGGGGGGAGGGTATCATTTCCTGAAGTTTGAAGGGCATTTTATCGACAGCAGCAATACCTACGGTTTTGCCATGCATATCGGAACCAACGCTTACCTGGTGAACGGAAAAGCATGGTCAGCATTTTCAATTGGCAGCGGAACGAACCAGCTCAATATGGACATGAACATGAACGAATGGTTCAGAACTCCTGCTGTTTACGATTTTAACACAGATGGAAATTACTCCATGAGCAGCATGATGGCGATGAACAAATTAATGATGAACGGTGCAGACGTATTTATTTTACACTAATGAAAAACAGCATCCTACCATTGACTCTGCTGTTGTTCCTGATCGGAACATTCGGCACTATTTCCTGTACAAAAGATAAGGAAGAAACGCCCCAGCCGGAAACTCCTTTTACTCCTACAGCATACTCACTCCGTGTTCCCGCAGGTTGGCCAACTCCTGTCATCCCTGAATTCAATAAGATGACTGTAGAAGGTGTCCGCCTGGGCAGAATGTTGTTCTATGACAATATTCTTTCCATGAACGGAAGATCCTGTTCCTCTTGCCACCATGCAGACAAATCCTATTCCACGCCAATCTTTATTAATACACTGGGTGAATCCATCAGCGTTCCTCCATTAATTAACGTTGCCTGGAACCCTGATTTTGAGTGGTACGCACAGGTTCCTGTGCTTGATCACGTTCCTCTCGGTGATTTTACTCCGGAATTCTTTGACTCAAACATGGACACCATTGTGGCAAGGATCAAGGCGCATCCCTTGTATCCGCAGTATTTTTATGAAGCGTTCAATATTAAAGATGTTGCGGCCATTACTGCGGATGAATTAAAACTGAAATGTTCCTATGCAATGATACAATTCGTCAGGACAATTATTACAGATAATTCCAAGTTCGATAAAGTCATGCGCCACGAAACAGCCTTTTCTCCGGAAGAAATGGCGGGCAGCATGATCTATTATACGGAAGCAGGCGACTGCTTTCATTGCCACGGAACTCCGTTACTCACCAATAACGTGATGACAAATAACGGTCTCGATACCGTATTTGTCGGCGATAATCTTGGCTATTATAACGTCACCGGCCGTCCGACAGACATCGGTAAATTCAGTGCGCCGACGTTGCGCAACGTAGAACTTACAGCACCGTACATGCACGATGGCAGATTCCAGACACTGGAGGAAGTTGTTGAGTTTTATAATTCCGGGGTTCACTGGACATCGCCAAACATCGATCCGATTATGACCAAGCCATTCAAAGAATACGGCTTGATGCTCACCGCGCAGGACAAAGCCAACCTGATCGCGTTCTTAAAAACCTTCACAGACACGACCATCATTCACAATCCGGATTACCTCAGTCCGTTTTAAAAGTGAAGTGCCGTTGCAGCAATGCACGTATTAACATGTAGTAATTTTCCTGATATTCCCAGGGAAGAGGAGGTTGCAATAGCGATTAATGCTGTGAACAGGCTACGGTAGCATATTGGTTTAGCGATCTTCAGATCACTGATTACGGTAACTTATTTTTGGAGATATTTTTTTTAATTTTCTCTTTTTCCCGATTTAAAGAAAATAGGTACCGGTTACGCGGGAACTTATATTTATATTGATGCTTTTATTTTCTGTGACAAAGTTCAGGGGTGTCATCCCAATTACTGGCTAATTCCTGATGCGGGTTGAGATGATGTTCGTTGAATTGTGCCTGAATCGTAGATTAGAAAATCGATTACATGGATTCGGGCGAGTATTCATAAAGATTCCACCTGCATTTTAAAGCTTGAATGAGGGCTTGAATAATCAGGGTTTTAGTGAATTTGCGTCCCGAAGTTTTCGGTAAATCCTGTAACTCACAATTCACTATTTAACCTGCTAACGGATTCAATTGCGTTGTGAAAAGCAGATCCTCACACAGTGTGGCAGTTGATAACCTGTCGCCCCAGCAATCTCCTGATTCTGGATTTTTAAAACGCTGAACCAACCGAAAAGGAAGATCAATGCTTCAATAACAGTAAAAAAAAGATTACCAAGAGCCGGTATTTATCAGTATATTCAAGGGAGAGAAGCATGTCTATAGCGAAGGAAATTATAAAACATTCACGGATGAGTAAAATGATAAATATATTTTTGAAAAAGATATTTCTGGAAGGAAGTGCAAGGGCCGCGGGACGAACAGGTAGAATTAAAAAGCCAACAACGAAACTACGATAAATTACTTTTTACTTTTTTTGAAATAATTTTACACAGCAAACGCTGTATTACTTATTTTTCTTACTGATTTTAGTCATATGATCACACTGTATAAGAGGATTTCTTCGTGCTTTAAATGAGAATAAAATGAAAGAAAAGAAAAACCAAACAAGAAAAGCAGACGGCAATTCCGCGCCTTCAGATAAAGGATTGAAATTCACCCGTTATTTTACGGAAGACACGGTGTCTCCCTTTGATCAGTTTACTTATGAAAAGAGAAGTTCGGTAATTCGAAACCCACAGGGAGATGCAGTCTTTGAAATGCAAAATGTTGAAGTG
>DAORHY010000370.1:0-3360 GCA_035438225.1 Bacteroidia bacterium | reverse complement strand
CACTGATCATGGTAGCGCTGCCACTTTACTTCCTGTATGAAGTCAGTATTTTTGTGAGCGCATATGTCATACGCGAAAAGAAAGCAGCATAATTAATACAGAGAAGCTATGCAAGACGCCGTGAACGAATTTAACACATACCGGACCCGGATGAATGAGCGCATCCTTGGGTCGGACAACCTGGTAATTAAAAGGTTGTTCAACCTTGACACCAACACTTATTCACCCGGAGCGATTTCAGTAAAAGTGAAAGAAATGTTAGGACTGGTAGCCTCTATGGTGCTTCGTTGTGATGATTGCATCAAGTATCATTTGGGCAAATGCAAAGATGAAGGTGTCACCACAGAAGAAATTTTTGAAGTATTTGCCATCGCCAGCATTGTAGGCGGAACAATTGTTATCCCCCATCTTCGCCGTGCTGTAGAGTTTTGGGATCAATTACAAACAGAATAATCTATTTGCAAAAACAGGATCCATAATCCGGCCATTGGTTTTATGCAAAGAAACACTCTCCTCTTCTTTTTCTCCTTATTCTTTCTGTTCAGCTCCTTCTGCCGGAGTTTCGCACAGGTTACAAGGGTGAGTGGACGTGTGTACGATCCGTTAACCAACGAAGCAATTCCCTTCGCCAGTGTGTTATTTCCAGGTACAGCCACCGGGAAAAACACTGACATTGACGGAAATTATTCAATCGAAACCATGGCAGCTGTTGATAGTATCAGGGTTTCATTCATTGGCTACCTGACAGCAACCTTACCGGTTCAGCGACATAAAACCCAGGTCATCAACATTGCTTTGCGTGCGAACAAATTTGATTTGCCAGAGGTCCTAATTAAAGCGGGCGAAAACCCCGCGCTCATTCTGCTGAAGAAGGTACTTGAAAATAAACCAAAGAATGACCGCAGTGAATTGACTGCTTTTGAATACGAATCCTACAATAAACTGGAGTTTGACATTAATAACATCACTGACAAATTTAAGAAGAAAAGGATGTTCAAGCCCTTTCAGTTTGTCTTTGATAACATTGACTCTTCCACTTCCAACAAGATCCCTTATCTCCCTGTATTTCTAACCGAAACTGTATCGGATGTATATTTCCGGTCGGATCCTGCACAACGGAAAGAAATCATTAAAGCAAGTAAAATTTCAGGGGTGGAAAATGAAACTGTGAGCCAATACCTTGGGGATCTGTATTCCAACATTAATATTTACGACAACTACATTTACCTTTTCCAAAAAGGATTTGTAAGCCCGATTTCAGGAATTTCCCAATTGTATTATAAATATATGCTGATGGACAGTGCCTTCATCGGCAACAAATGGTGTTACAAGATAACCTTCCATCCGCGACGCAAACAGGAGCTCACCTTTAACGGCGAAATGTGGGTTGCCGACTCATCGTTTGCCATCCGGAAAATAAACCTGAGGATTGCGGCAGATGCAAATATTAATTTTATCGAAGACCTTGCCCTTGTACACGATTATGATTTTGTGAATAATGAGCACTGGATGCTCACAAAAGAAGTGATTGTCGTCAACCTTGCTCCGACTGAAACCAAATCAAAACAGACCACGGGATTCATCGGGCGTAAAACTACCTTTTACAGGAAATTTATTCTGAATCAACCCAAGGATGTTTCTTTTTTCAAAGGTTCGGAAGTCGATTTGACTGAAGGTGCAAAAAAACAAACTGTTCAATTCTGGGATTCCGCCCGAGGGGAAACCCTGACAAAAAACGAACGGGCGATCTACACAATGATTGACACCATCAAAACAATTCCTGCTTACAAGCGCTGGGCCGACCTGGTGAAAGTTTTTGCGACAGGCTATAAAGCGGCGGGATTGGTAGAAATTGGTCCGGTTTACACTTTTTTAAGCAGTAATTCAGTGGAAGGAATACGCTTGCGTTTTGGAGGACAAACGAGCAATAAATTCAGCGAGTGGCTGGTGCTCGATGGTTACGGAGCTTACGGCACAAAGGATGAACAGTGGAAATACGGTGGAACGTTACGGTATTTCCTGAGTAAAAAACCGAGGGTTATTCTGGGGGGAGAATTCAAGCAGGACGTTGAACAATTGGGGAAAAGTCCGAATGCATTTGCTGATGATAATTTCTTCGCCACAGTTCTGCGCAGGGAAAAAAGTAACAAACTGAATGCTATTGAACAGGAAAAAGTTTACCTCGAAAATGAATGGGTGGAAGGATTCTCCAACCGGCTGACATTTACTCACAGTGAATACACTCCGCTCGGGGCACTTGATTTTACGTATTACCTGAACGGTGCCAAAACCGACTCCTCGAACCGGATTAAAAATTCCGAAATCAGTTTGTACATGCGGTTTGCGTACAAGGAACGTTTCGTGAGCGGCAAAGTGGATCGTGTTTCACTGGGCACGCGGTATCCGGTAATTCATGTTCAATATACCCGTGGAATCAGGGATGTGATTTACAGCTCGTTTGAATACGATAAACTCCGTTTCAAACTTGATGACAACCTGTACCTCGGAAATTTCGGAATCCTGAGTTACAGTATTGAAGCGGCAAAACTATTCCAGGCACTGCCCTATCCTTTACTTTTCATTCATCCGGGAAACAATTCGTTTGTGTACGATAAAGCATCATTTAACCTTATGAATTTTTACGAATTTGTGAGTGATGAATACATCAGCTTTAAAGCCGAACAGCACTTTGGAGGTATTTTCCTGGACAGAATTCCCGCTCTGCGAAAACTGAAATGGAGGGAAGTCGCTACGTTCAGTGCTGTTACCGGAAAACTTTCACCGAAAAACAGGGAACTGCTCGCAAATCCGGATGTATTTTACAACCTTGAAAAGAAGCCCTATGCCGAATTCGGAATCGGGATTGAAAACATATTCAAGGTACTCCGAATCGATAATATCTGGCGACTATCTTATCTGGATCATCCGGATATCTCAAAAGTTGCGATCCTGGGCACAGTCTCCATTTCATTCTGATTTTGGAGGATCAGCAGGAATATACATCTTTGCACAAATTGTTCGTGACGAAAGAAAGTACACCTTGCATTTTTACCTTTCCGGGATAAATCTACCGGATATTTGAAAAATATGTTACTGCGCTCTGAAAACCTTATTAAACGCTACAAACAACGGACAGTCGTCGATCATGTTTCAATCGAAGTTCGTCAGGGAGAGATTGTCGGGTTGCTTGGACCAAACGGAGCAGGGAAAACTACTTCCTTTTATATGATTGTAGGCCTGATCCGGCCGAACGAAGGCAAAATCTATCTTGATGACCAGGAAATCACCAATCTTCCCATGTACAAACGTTCACAACTGGGAATTGGTTATCTGGCTCAGGAGGCATCCGTTTTCCGTAAG
>DAORHY010000369.1:0-3371 GCA_035438225.1 Bacteroidia bacterium | reverse complement strand
AACCCGATAGCCTGGAGAAAAGTGATTTCAGGTCCTTGAAACAGAACCGGAACCAACCAGTTCCATAAACCCATGACGACTGCCCCAAACAGGATGAAACCAGCGGTAACCAACAATGCAATTTTAATAAACCAGTATTTTTTCATGTCTTTTTTTTTCTAACCAATTCTAAAATAAAATGAACGCAATGAATCAGGAATTAATGATTTCATCATACAAACCCTGTAACCTTTCCCGAAGATGGAGGATAGCATAGCGCTTCCTGGACAATAACGTATTCATCGAAAGACCTGTACTCCTGACCATTTCATTGAATGAAATTCCTTCCAGCTCGTGCTTTACAAATACCTCCCTTTGTTCAACCGGTAATTCATCCAATGCTTGTTCCAGCGCTTCCCATATCATCGCCTGATCAAATTCCTTGTCAGGACTCAGGGAAGAGGATCGGATTAAATCATGCAGGTACAGCTGATCCTCACCGTCGTTACTTTTAAAAATCATCTGATCTTCCAGTAAGTCCGGACGTTTCTTTCTATATTGATCCGTAATTTTATTCCGGGCGACACGGTACAGCCAGGCAGCCATTTTTTCAATCGGCTGCATCATGCGGTAGGTTGTTGTCAATTCAAACAAAACATCCTGAAAAATATCTTCTGCATCTTCCTGCTCCCGTACACGGTTCCGGATAAAGTTAAAAAGCTTCTTCCCATTCTGTTGAATGACTTCCCGGATGGAATCATCTTGCTCCTTGATCATCGGAATCGCTAAGGTTCTGGGCTGGGTCATATTTTTATGCTGACGCAAACCCCTCATTAAATATTTTACAAGAATAAAAAATCTCCGTGAGGCCTTTCAAACTATCTTCGCGGAGGGATTGATTTGGATGCATATCTTTTCGAAATGCCGTTTATTCAATTTCTTTAGAATTGACCATTCGTATGAAAATAGCTGAAATAATAACCATTGGGGACGAACTCCTCATCGGACAGGTGGTCGACACGAACAGTGCCTGGATGGGACAGAAACTCAATGCCATCGGAGTGAAGGTCAAACAAATCACATCTGTAAGCGATGATGAATCACACATCCTCTCCGCCCTGCAGGAAGCCCGGTCCCGGGCGGATGTTATCCTGATCACGGGCGGACTGGGCCCCACAAAAGATGATATTACAAAGGTCACTCTGTGCAAGTATTTTAACACTTCCCTACGCTTCGATCAGGCTTCTTATGATGTCATCACGGAAATTTTTAAAGCCCGTGGCAGGGATGTGTCCGCATTGAATCGGAAACAAGCCGAAGTGCCCGCCAATTGTCAAGTGTTATTGAACAAATGGGGAACGGCTCCGGGGATGTGGTTCAATGACGGGGAGAAAATCTTTGTCTCAATGCCCGGAGTACCCTACGAGATGACAGGCATTATGGAAAACATTGTGCTGCCAAAACTCATGACCATCCTTCAGCTCCCACCAATTTTACACCGGACAATTCTGACCCAGGGAATCGGCGAGTCCAATCTGTCAGAATTGATTGCCAAATGGGAAGATGCTTTGCCCGGGAACATGAAACTTGCCTACCTGCCTTCTCCGGGAATGGTACGCCTGCGGATCACAGCGGTTGGACCGGAACAGACCGGACTGGATAGGGAGCTGGATGTAAAAGTGGATGAATTAAAAGCGATTGCGGGTGAATACATCTATGGATATGAAGATGACACTCTGGAAGCAATTGTTGGCAAACTACTCCGTGAACAAGGGGCAACGCTGGCAACCGCTGAAAGTTGTACCGGTGGTTATATCGCTCACAAAATAACCTCTGTCCCCGGAAGCTCCGACTATTACCTCGGTTCAATTATCGCATATGCTTATCGCATCAAAGAGGAATTTCTGGATGTCGATCCGGAAATTTTAACAAAACACGGTGCCGTGAGCGAAGAAGCAGTCAGCGTCATGGCCAGACAGGTCCAGCAGAAATTCGGAGCAAATTATGCCATTGCCTGCTCCGGTATTGCCGGACCCGGGGGAGGGACTGAAGAAAAACCAGTAGGTACGGTTTGGATCGCCCTTGCAACACCTAATCAATTGATTACAAGAAAATTATTACTCGGAAGGATAAGACAACGAGTGATCATGGAAGCAAGTCAGCATGCCCTAAATCTTTTAAGAAAAGCGTTGCTTGGTTTAATTTAATAAATTTCAACATATTACTCAAACCGGAAGGACTCTCAGATTTTTTTTTCAACATAGGAATCCTGAAAAATCAATCGGAAATGCTTGTTCATTAAAAAATAATTGTATCTTTGCGCCTCTTAAAAATTAAGTCCCATGGCACGCATTTGTGATCTGACCGGTAAAAAAGCAATGACAGGAAACAGTGTTTCCTTCTCAAATAAGAAAACCAAAAGAAAATTCAATCCTAACCTGCACGTAAAACGTTTTTATGTACCGGAACTTGGAGAGTGGATTTCATTGAAAGTTTCTACTTCAGCTTTACGTACGATTGATAAAATCGGTATCAGTGCTGCAATTGAAAAGGCAATAAAAAAAGGAAAGATCTAAAACAATCCTGAAAAAAAATATTAAAAGCCGGTAAACTCAGTAGTACCGGCTTTTCTTTTTTATAGATGCTTTTTGAAATCAAATGGATTGCAGTTTTTCATCGAATCCAATCCGTTTATTGTTTGACAAATCTGCTGTCCAGGACTTCGCCATTGCCTGTAATGAGCTCAATAAAATACAGCCCGCATTGATAATCAGAAATATCAATTCCCGCTTTCGGATTATTTAATTTTTTGTCCGCAATCAATCTTCCAGAACTGTCATAAATCCGGAGATGATCAGCCTTTTTTCCGGTGAGTTCTGTTCCCAGGTAAAAGGTATGGCTCGATGGATTCGGGTAAACACTAAAATCCATCTGACCATTAATATTTTCAACACTCAAGGAGATACCATTACTCAATTTCCAAAAATCACTGAAGCCCGGAGCAAGTGTATTGGTTTGTCCGCCACAACCAATATATAGATCATTATTCAATGCAAACCCTCCGGCATATCCTCTGGGCAACCCGGGAAAAGTTCCCTCCAGTGACCAGGCGTCTGCCTGCTGATCATACCTGTAAAACATATTCAAAGGGTTGTGGTTGATTCCGGAAAATTGGTAGTAATATCCGCAAAGAACATACCCGCTTGCTGATGATGAATAGGTGCAGGGCTCTACAACATAAGGAATGGGAAAATCTGATTTCCGCGACCACGAATCATTTGCAGGGTCGTATTCATAAAAGTCCCTGAAATTGCTTGTTGAATTTGTATTGTTTCCTAGACCGATATATCCTTTTGTTCCAATCGATAAGCCGGCGCTTCCGTTCCTTGCTG
>DAORHY010000368.1:0-3381 GCA_035438225.1 Bacteroidia bacterium | reverse complement strand
ACAACGATTTGCAGTATCAGCGATAAAATTAAAGAGCTGCTTATCATCACAAAACTGAATACTGTATTCACGATCACAGAAGATCTTCCTACAGCTATCCGTCAGTTTCAAAACTAATGGCAAAAGGACAGTAAATCAATCATCCTGTGCAATCACAGGATGATTTTATTTTTTAAAGAAAGGCAGTCGTTGAGAAAATCAATTCATTTTCGGACCAATCTGACTTCCTTATCAATCTAATATTCATCACCCTAATTTTTCTTAAACATGTCAGTTGACGTATTGCTCGGACTCCAATGGGGAGACGAAGGGAAAGGTAAAATTGTAGATGTTCTTACTCCGGAATACAGTGTGGTGGCCCGTTTCCAGGGTGGCCCCAATGCCGGCCACACACTGGAGTTTGAAGGCATCAAGCACGTATTGCATACCATCCCATCCGGAATTTTCAGGCCGGGAACGATGAACATAGTAGGCAACGGAGTTGTCATTGACCCTGTGACCCTCCGGAAAGAAATCGAAGCCCTTCAAAAAATGAATGTTGAAATCAATCAGCAACTTTATATTTCTCGCAAGGCCCACATCATTGTTCCGACACACCGGTTGCTGGATGCCGCTTCGGAAGCGGGAAAGGGAAAAGAAAAAATCGGTTCCACCCTGCGTGGCATTGGGCCCACGTACATGGACAAAACCGGAAGAAACGGATTGCGTGTGGGGGATATCGAAGCCAGTGATTTTATGGATCGCTATTCCCGTTTAAGGAACAAACATATTGAATTGTTGAACAATATGGACTATACGTATTCACTGGATGAACTGGAAGGCCCATTCTTTGAAGCAATTGATAAAATGCGTCAGCTGAATTTTGTGGACAGCGAATACCTCATCAACGCTCAAATGGCAGCGCACCGTCCCATACTTGCGGAAGGTGCACAGGGATCCTTGCTGGATATTGATTTCGGCTCCTACCCTTTTGTGACCTCCTCCAGTACAATTACTGCTGGTGCCTGTACAGGACTTGGAATCGCTCCGGGAAAAATCGCAAAGGTATTTGGTATTTTCAAAGCGTATTGCACGCGTGTGGGAAGCGGGCCTTTCCCGACTGAATTACACGATGCAACCGGAGAAGCTATCCGTCAGGCCGGAAAAGAATTTGGAGCGACTACAGGAAGACCGCGGCGCTGCGGCTGGCTGGACCTTCCTGCACTGAAATATACCATCATGATAAACGGCGTAACCGACCTGATCATGACCAAACCGGATGTATTGAGTGGATTTGATACTCTCAATGTTTGTACACATTATAAAATTGATGGTAAAAATATCGACTACATGCCGTACGATGTTGTCAATGCAAATATTGAACCTGTCTACACTCCTCTCAAAGGCTGGAAAAAAGACCTGACAGGAATCACAAAGGAGACGGAATTCCCTGCCGAGCTAAAAAACTATATAGAATTTCTCGAAGCAGAATTGAACGTACCTGTCAGCATTGTTTCCGTTGGCCCTGACCGGGTACAAACAATTCGCCGGAAATAATCACGTGATCAGGAGCTCCACTTCCTGCATGAAGTTTTTTGTGCAGGGTATCTTTCGCTTCTATTCTTCACGTACTCCGGCAATCGTTTTTTTCGTGTTCATTTCATTTGAAATTTCATTTTTCAGTGAGTCTGAAATTTCCTTCTGAGGGAACACTGACAGGTCCGGACTCCCGGCATCCACCCATGCTGTATACCACAGGGAACCAACATCAAGAATCGCTTCGCGTAACCGGCGTTCTACCTGACCATCCAGCATTGCATGAAAGGATTCCGAATATTCCATGCTGAACACTTTCAGCGTTACTGCACCCCTGTTTTCAATTGCATATTTTCGGTCAGATGGAAAAGCCTCATTCAGATTCCTTTCAAAATTCAAAACCGTGTCCAATGCCAAAAAACTATCCCTGACAAATCTCCAGATATCCTCTTGTACGTGATCAACATAGTGCGCCCTGCCCAACAAATAATCGTATCTATCCCCGAATATTTCCGGCAACCTTGACTCCCAGAATCCGTGAATCCCAACCTGGTTTGTCATTTGTCCGTTGTAATTTTCAGTACAGTGTAAGGGGACATGCGCATCTCCGATGTAATGGCCAATGTTTGCGGAATAATACAATATCCTGTCGACTTGCCGAGTGCGAAAGGCTTCCGTCAGCCTGAACATCATCGAATGGATGTACCAGGGCACAATACCGTACGCTTTTAATGTGTCTTCCGTAAACTTTTCAATTGCATTTTTCCAGGATACAGGAACAGAATCAAATGGAGACGCTCCATAATGATCCAGGTCAATATAATGCCTTGGCGGTTCTTCCTGATCGGAATATCTCCGTTTATCCGGATCCACCGCATGTTCCGTTATGAAATCAATGTGCTGCTTGTAAAAGCCAAAGAGTTCCGGAGGAAGAGTAAAACAAGCCATGTAATTTATTTTACGATGACCATAAAAGCCCCATCCTGAAGAATGATCCGAACCGAGAAGAATGAAGAGCAGCACCAAAATTTCCTTTCTTGCAGAGAACATTGTGCAATGTTAATGACACGCTGCTCAGGATACAACCACTATATGTGGTGTTTTAAAAGGAAATAAAAAATCGATTTCCAAAATAATATTTTGAAAATGAACTTTACTTCTGTCCTGGTACAACCACACGTTCCATACTTTGTGTAGTCTTGAAAACCAGTCCTCCGTTTGCATCCATCGTATAATTGACAAATCGTTGACCTCCTGTAGGACAACAATCGGCATCAGAAAACAAAAACAACTTAAATTTCCGTATGAGCAGACTTTGCGGAGAATTGATTTCCCAGGTTTCACCGCCTCTGTATCCTTTCTTCGCAGCGTCATTCATTTCCGGCAGGAGGGATTCACGAATGACACCGTTTTTTATTTCATAGGAATAAAGAGATCCAATGCTTCCCCCGGAAGGGCTGGGTTTTGTAGTGGCCACATGTACTTCCGGAAATCCGTTTGCATTAAGATCTGAGGCGAAGCATCCCGATAGTTTCTGATCCCTGCACTCGCGTGAATAAGCAGGCAAAATACTGTCTCCTTTCTGAACAGTTACGGATAAAACCGATTTACCGGGTCCATCCAATACAGCAGTGAACTTGTATTCTCCCAAAACAGCATGACGGACATAATTGGTATCCTCAGGACCGAGTTCCTTAACCATCTCTTCCGCCAACACCGGTTCGATAGTATTTGAGGTTGGAGATTCAACAACTGTTGAATTTCCATTTCCTGAAGGTGCACAGGAACTAAATAAAAGCATAAGGAAAAATATATTTTTTCTCATCCGATAAAGATGAAGAAAAATCGAGAGAAATGCAAGATGGG
>DAORHY010000367.1:0-3384 GCA_035438225.1 Bacteroidia bacterium | reverse complement strand
ATGCGGCAGCAGCAACTCCGTGGATGGTGATGTAAACGGACAACATGGAGGTTCGGATTTCTGGGTGGTGAAACTGAATGCGGGTGGAACGATTCTGTGGGATCGCTGTTTCGGGGGTAGTGATCAGGAAGCAGCTCTCACCTTAGCCTGCAATAATACTTCGGGTATTCTGGTCAGCGGTTACAGCAGATCAATCAACGGTGACCTTCATCAAAACTTTGGTTACAATGATATGTGGTCAATCCTTCTCGATCAAAACGGAAGCCTTGTCAGTCAAAAAATCCTTGGAGGACCCGGAACAGACATTTCTTTTTCCGCCATTGGCACGCTGGACGGAGGTTTCCTTCTTGCCGGTGGAACTACTTCGCAAAGCGGAGATATTACGTTCAACTATGGCCAGGAAGATATCTGGCTCACAAAACTTGATCAGAACCTCAATACAGAATGGGAAAAAAGTTATGGCGGAAGCAGAAATGAACGTCCTTCCTCCCTGGTTCAGACACCCGACGGAGGTTTTGTTTTCAGCGGCTATTCTTACAGCAACGACGGGAATGTTTCGGGCAATCACGGATCCGCAGATTACTGGATCGTACACCTTTCATGCACACAGCCCGACGCTATTTTCAGTACTCCATATGATTCCCTTTGCACAGGAATGACAGCCTTTTTCAGCAATCATTCATTGCATTCAGCTGCTTATAGCTGGACAGCCAACCAGCAGTTTGTTTCGACTAGCGAAGACGTATCAATACTGCTCTCTGCTCCGGGAATGTATAATGTATCACTCATTGCTCAGACTTGTTATGCCTCCGATACTCTTCAGCAACTGATTTCAGCAATTGCGCCCCCTGAAATTAAAGTCAGCACAAGCCAGTCGCATCTTTGCATCGGCGATAGTATTGAACTGAGTGTAGCGGGTGGAAACAGTTGCCTGTGGAATACCGGAGAAACCACATCCTCCATTTATGTTCATTCCAGGGGACCTTTTGTAGCGACCGTCAATTATTCAGGCTGTCCTTCTTCTTCATCTCCGGTTTATCTAAATGCAACCGCAAAACCGACATTGAACCTGGGTGCTGACACAGCAATCTGCACAGGCACATCCCTGTTGCTGCAGGTAGCGTTTACAAGTGGTCTCAGCTTTTTATGGCAGGACGGTTCAACATTGAGCAGTTATTCAGTCAGTCAACCGGGAAACTATTGCGTACAGGTCTCAGATGCGCATTGTTTTTCACGCGATACTATCCGGGTGGATACATTCAATTGCAGTTCTCCGACAGCATCCTTCACCGTTGCAACCCAACAGATTTGTGAACACGGCACGGTTTCATTTCTCAACAACTCGTCACAAGCGAGCAGTTGGATATGGTCCTTTCCCGGAGGAAATCCGGCGAACTCAACGCTTGAAAATCCGGTGATCCGCTACGATGCAGCTGGTACATACAGCGTGACATTAACGGTGAGCAACGGCCAACAGACACAAACTCTGATGCGCTGGAATTACATTGTCGTCAATGCCCTGCCAGACCGCCCGCAAATTGAAGTGAATGGATTCCTGCTCAGCACTTCCACGGCATACACGTACCAGTGGTTTCTCAACAGTACGGCAATCGCAGGAGCCGGGTCGGAATATTACCTCGCTTCCGTTGATGGATTTTACCAGGTGAGCATTACTGACAGTCATCAATGCAGTGCACTGTCCGATTCCGTTTATCTATCAGTAACCGGTACAGATAAAACTGATCACGGTACTGAGATGCGTGTCTTTCCAAATCCGGTGAATGATCAATTGCATTGTACAATTAAAAAATTGACGAATGAGACTGGACTTCTCCGGATTCTGGACGTGCAAGGACGTGCACTGATTCGCAGGGAAATAACGGAAGTGGGATCAATTGCTGACTTCACTTTTGATCTCTCAGCATTGCCTTCCGGATTGTATATCCTGGATTTCACCGGAATATCAGTGACACGATTTCAATATAAAATTCAAAAATTATAATTCGAAAAATACATGATCTATACAATCCTTGTGCTCTATGTTGCCAGCCTTTATTACATGATGATGGCACCATCAAAAAAAAATATAAATAAATAAAATCAATTCACATTTAAAATCCAACCAACTATGATCTATGCTATCATTGCTATCTACGGAATCGGTTTGATCCTTATGGTCGCTGAAGACAAGTCCACAAAGTCAAGCAAATAATCCTGATGCAGATTTGCTCCTGATTCAAAATCGGACCAAAACCCGAATGCGGGTAAATGAAATTACAGGTGAAAAACGAAAGAGTCCTGTAGTTTATTTATCACCGGAAATCAGCGTTCCAAAGAGTCCTCCGAGTCCCTTCGACTCTTCTCTTCCACCGCCCCAGCGTGAAGCAGCAACAATGCGATCCGCAAGACGTGAAAAAGGAAGTGTCTGAAGGTAAACAACTCCAGGCCCTGTTAATTTGGCATAGAACATTCCTTCTCCGCCAAAAAGGACATTTTTAAAACCACCGATAAACTGAATATCGTAATTTACGGAAGGTTGAAATGCAACAAGGCACCCGGTGTCCACTCTCAGGGTTTCATAGGGTTTCAGTGTCTTTTGTATCACGGTTCCGCCCGCATGGACAAAAGCCAGTCCATCGCCGCTCAGGCGCTGAAGAATAAATCCTTCTCCGCCAAAAAGTCCGGCACCGATTTTTCGTGTAAACTCAATGCTGATATCGATACCCTCTGCTGAACACAGGTATCCGTCGCGTTGACAAAGAAATGAGCCGCCGAGTTCACGAAGATGAAGGGGGATAATTTTCCCCGGATAGGGTGCTGCAAACGTGACATGCGATGTACTATTGCCATTGTTGAGGAAAGAAGTGATGAAAAAATTTTCGCCGGAAACGATTCTTTTCAATCCACTGAAGATTCCACCGCCGGAGGATGTCTGCATTTCGATACCATCTTCCATATACAGCATCGCCCCAACTTCTGCCCTGACAGCTTCTTTCGGATCCAGTTCGATCTCCACTGCCTGCATATCATCACCAAATATTTTGTAATCTATTTCGTGTGCCATCATTTAAAAATTAGTTCTTGGTTCTTCGTTGTTGGTTGTTAACGGAGCCTGGTCAATAGCCGGCAAGTTGAAAGAAAGAACGTTGAACTCCGAACCCGGAATACCGGCCATCCTGCCACAGCCTTTGAACCTTACTTTAACAATGTTTCCTCTGCGGCTTTCAGTATCTCAAAAGCTTTCTCTCTTGTGGTTGATTCAGCGTACGTTCGCAGTACCGGCTCTGTACCGGAAGCACGGATCAATAGCCATTCTGTATTTTCATCATCAAAAAAGTACTTGTAACCGTCAAGATCTTCTACCCGTTTTATTTGGTACTTGCC
>DAORHY010000366.1:0-3386 GCA_035438225.1 Bacteroidia bacterium | reverse complement strand
CATTCTGATTCAGGAGCACAAATCCAACTTCATTTTCAACTTTAGTGAACTGGTAAGAGCCATTGAGTGAAATCCTGGGAAGACGGACAGCCTGAATTTCCTTTAAGTCAAGGGATGAAATGTGTTCATTCTTTTTAAAATACTTTAAGGAGTGATTATTCTCAATAACAGTAGTGCGCAAATCGGGTAAGGAAAGATTGTAACTGATGATGATTGTATCTTCCACATCAAATACCGAGGAAAGATCCCGGGTCATGCATTGATTTAATAATACGCGAGCTGATTCCATTGCCGAGAGCTGGCTAAGTTCAGCAGAACGAAGGGCATTCAGGTCGGTTCTGGTTTGCAGGTATTCCAACCTGGATCCGGAACCGTTATGCATACGCCGTTCTGCAATGCGTACACGCTCTTCTGCAAACAGAATTTCTTCACGGGTTGATTTTAGTAGTTGTTTCTGCTGAACAATAGAGTAGTAAGCACTGATTACTGCCTGCAATGTGTTCTCCATCTGTACTTTTAATTTCTCCTCACTTTGCAAATATAACTCACCCAGTTTTTCCCGTGTGGCAAACATCTTTAACCCGTCAAATACTATCCACGAAAGGGTTGCATTGGCACTGAGGTTATCAGAACCTACATTATCGCGGTTCACTTCCAGGCCGCTTGCATAACTCTGCTTTGTATTCTGGCTGGATTTGGAATACGTACCATTCAGATCCACCCGGGGCAGCATTCCGGCCATACCGGCGTGATCACTATTCTTATTCTGGTCTTTTTCAATTGCCGTGATGCGTACATCGTAATTGTTCACCATGGAAATTTCGATGGCTTTATCCAAAGTAAGCAAGGAGTCCTGTGCCAGAACCGGATGAAATGAAGCAACAAGTATGAATACGGATAAAATCAAGTACCGTAAACAACAGTTTCCAGCTGCAGAATGCTGTGTTCCGCCCAGTGTTTCCAGAGTGAAGTTCCGGTTATTCCTTTTCATGTTCCTTTTTTCTCGAAATATAAGTGTACATAACCGGTATAACATACAAAGTAAGGACAAGTGAAAACAAGAGTCCACCGACCACAACAATTCCCATGGGTATCCTGCTTGTGGCGCCGCTGCCAAGACCGATGGCAATGGGAAGTGCGCCCAAAATAGTCGCAATACTGGTCATCAGTATCGGGCGCAAACGCAATGTGGATGCTTCGATGACAGCAGGAAGTGTAGCCTGCCCGCTTTCGCGCTGTTTGTTTGCAAATTCAACAATCAGGATACCGTTTTTGGTCACCAGCCCGACCAGCATAATGATCCCGATCTGGCTAAAAATGTTCAGCGTTTGATTGAACAGCCAAAGACTCAATACGGCACCGCCCAAAGCAAGAGGAACGGTGAGCATGATGATGAAAGGATCGATAAAACTCTCGAACTGGGCTGCAAGAATGAGGTAGATTAACATCAATGCAAGAAGGAACGCAAATGAAATATTGGAACTGCTTTCCGCATAATCCCTGGAGGGTCCGGTAAGAGCTGACGAAAAGGAATCATCCAGTACTTTTTTACCAATGGCATCCATGGCATCAATTCCATCTCCAATCGTTCTACCGGGAGCCAGTCCGGCCTGAACTGTTGCTGATTTGTACCTGTTAAAATGATACAACTGCGGCGGACTGCTCTCTTCATGAATATTCACAAGGTTGTCGAGTGGAATCATTGCTCCTGAAACACTACGTACATTCAATGATTTCAGGTCCAGTGGTTCATCCCTGTCTGACCGGTCCATTTGACCAATTACCTGGTATTGCTTCCCGTTCATGGTAAAATAAGACATGCGCTTCCCACTATATGCTAACTGGAGCGTCTGGGCGATATCGTTTACGCTTACACCCAATGCACTTGCCCGGTCACGTTCAATACTGATGTTCAGTTCGGGCTTATTGAATTTCAAATTCACATCCACTCCCTGGAAAACAGGATTTTTACTTACTTCTTCAATAAATTTGGGTAACTTCTCTTTGAGTTTTTCGAAGGAAGAATTCTGCAAAACGTATTGTACCGGAAGCCCTGATCTTGCACCACCACCGCCTGCGCTGATGGTTTGTTCCTGAATCACAAAGGCTCTTCCTTCAGGATAATATTTCAGGTTTTTATTGATGTAATCAGCGATTTCCTGCTGTGAACGGTCACGCTCAGAAGGAGGCACCAATGCCAGCCTGACAAAACCGGTGTTGACAGCCCCTGAACCTGAAAAGCCTGGAGCCGTAACTGTAAGGACAACCCGTTTTTCGGGTACGGAATCCACCATCAATTGCCCAAGCTTGTCCATGTAATCATCCATGTATTCATACGCGGTTCCTTCCGGAGCACTCACAGCAAGTCGAAGCCAGCTGCGGTCTTCAAGCGGCGATAATTCCGATTGAAGCTGGCTGCCGACACCCCAGATAATGCCGACAGTACCCAGGAGAATCACTATTGCCCATACCCTGTGTTTCATGAAATTTGTAAGGGAACGACGGTACCGTTCATTCAGTCCGCGGAAAAAAGGTTCCGTCGCGAGGTAGAACCTGGAATGTTTGTGCGTTTTCCTGGAAAGTTTTACGTTCAAGACAGGAGTAAGGGTGAGCGATACAAAGGCGGATATCAGAATGGCACCGGCCATCACAATCCCAAACTCACGGAAGAGCCTGCCGACAAAACCCTGGAGAAAAATGATTGGTAAAAAGACAACTGCCAGCGTAAGCGAAGTAGAAACAACTGCAAAGAAAATTTCATTGGAACCTTCTCTTGCCGCATCGGCAGGTTTCATTCCCGCTTCGAGTTTTTTGTAGATATTTTCAGTAACCACAATACCATCATCGACCACCAAACCGGTAGCAAGTACAATGGCAAGCAGGGTAAGAATATTGATCGAGAATCCGGCCAGGTACATGATAAAAAATGCGCCTATCAATGAAACAGGAATGTCGATGAGGGGACGGATCGCAATCAGCCATTCACGGAAGAATAAATAAATGATGATGACGACCAGCAAAAATGCAATCAACAATGTTTCCTCTACTTCCAAAATTGAAGAGCGGACAAATTTTGTATTGTCAAGAGCAATGTTCAGTGTCAGGTCACCGGGCAGTTCCTTTTTTAACTGCTCATACCGCTTGTAGAATTCATCCGCAATCTCAATGTAATTCGAACCGGGCTGCGGCACCAGAGCAAGCCCGATCATCGGAGTTCCGCTTTGCTTTAAAATGGTCTCTTCGTTTTCAGCGCCAAGAGCAGCATATCCGACATCCCGGAGCCGAATGGTCTGAGTGCCATTGGCTGACAGTATCAGATTAGTAAAATACTATTCAGACCTCAGTCTGCCTTTTGTGTTCACTGTGAGCTCAGTTGATGAACCGGC
>DAORHY010000365.1:0-3387 GCA_035438225.1 Bacteroidia bacterium | reverse complement strand
ATTGGGTGATTGGGTGATTGGGTGATTGGGTGATTGGGTTAAAAGAATAGTGTTGCGAATGTGTCAATGTTCTGGGAATCTCAATCAAATCCGACACAAACAACCAATGAAATCCCATTTACATGGGATGATTTCAGGGGGTTAAAACTTTTTGAAATTTCCACGTCTCCATCACGGGTGAGGAGGGTGACGCTTTGGTCGTAACGAATTGAAAAAATCCAGAGACCTGCATTTACTGCTGCGACACCGTTAAATCCTACACCGAAGGGAGAATACCAGGATCCCGGAATAAGGGTTTTGTTTTGTTGTGCATGGAACATATATGAAAAACAGGGTCCAAGGCCAAGGGAAAATCTCTCATTGAAAAGGTAAGAAACGATGAAGCGCACATTCGCACTTTGTAAATGAATGGTGTAAACGGTATCATCAAATGTCACTTTACCTCCTTTGTTCGAATAATCTATTTCCGGTTGCAAAACAACATGTTCCGAAATATCCGCTACTGAAAAGAAACCGGCCTCCCACGAAGGGATCGCTTCACTTTTGATGGAGGAGCGAATGTTGAATAGTCCACCACCAGCCTTGATGCCTTGGGAAGCCTGGGAGAAAGCCAATACAGATAATAAAAGCAAGAACAACTGAAGCACTATTGCCTTTGAGGTAAATCGAACAACCATGGATTAAAAGTAAAGAATTTACATATTCCCTCTGTAAAGATTAGATTTTCTGTGCCTTTCCCATCTCATTTCTTTCCTTAAATTTGAAGCAGTTCGAATCACATGAAGGAAAATTCAGAAATCACATTTATACAAGACGGCCAGATCAGAAAAGTACGGCTGGGAGAGAATGGAATTCGTCCGACTACCACTGTATTAAATTACTTGCGTCAGTCAGCCGACCACAAAGGTACCAAGGAAGGTTGTGCAGAAGGAGATTGCGGAGCATGTACGGTAGTGATTGGAGAAATTGGGCCAGGCAATAAATTAAAATACACTGCCATCGACTCCTGCCTGGTATTCCTGCCCATGCTGCACGGGAAGCAATTAATAACCATAGAAAACCTGCAGGATGGTGATACACTTCATCCCGTACAGCAGGAAATGGTCGATAAAAACGGTAGCCAGTGCGGTTATTGCACACCCGGATTTGTGATGTCATTACTCGCGCTTTACAAAGAAGATAAACACCCCGGTCCGGATGATATCCGGGATGCGCTGACCGGAAACCTCTGCCGTTGCACCGGTTACCGCCCAATCATTGAAGCGGCTGCAGCAGCCTGTGCTTATAAAGGAATGGATCATTTTTCCAGAAAGGAAAATAAGACCTTAGAAACGCTGTTGAAGATCCGTAAAGAGAATACATCGATCTGTTATACGACAGGAAACCAAACCTATTTTCAGCCTCTCACTCTGACAGAAGCCTTAATCTTTTTGTCTCAACACCCGGATGCACTCCTGGTTCAGGGGGCAACGGACATAGCCTTGCGGGTAACTAAAAAACACGAGTTACTCTCAAAGATTCTTGATTTGTCCTCCGTTTCCGAACTAAAAGTCCGGGTTGAGACTCCCGAAGAGATGATTTATGGTTCCGGGATAAGTCTTGAGGAGGTAAAAATAAATTCGGAATTCAGTTTCCCTGCCTTGCACAAGATGCTTGCTGTTTTTGGCTCCCGGCAAATCCGCTCGCTCGCAACTTTCGGCGGTAACCTGGGCAGCGCCTCTCCTATCGGTGACACGCTCCCGGTCTTGATGGCCTTGCAGGCAAGAATTGAGCTGCAGAATGTCAGTGGAAAGCGGGAGGTTCCAATGTCTGAATTTGTCACAGGATACCGCAGAACGCAACGAAAGGCAGACGAAATCATCTCCGCAGTAATTTTACCTAAAATGAATAAAGATTCAATTATTACTTCGTACAAGGTATCCAAGAGAAAAGATCTTGATATTTCAACCGTGAGTGGCGGATTCTGTCTGACACTAAAGGATGAAGCGATTTCTTCGGCTATCCTTGCTTATGGCGGAATGGCAGACCGAACAAAAAGAGCAGGAACGGCCGAAGCATTTCTGCTTGGTAAAAAATGGACCCGGCAAAATGCCGAGAAAGCCAGCGAACTGGTTTACAACGAATTCACTCCATTGTCAGATGCCCGATCCGGTGCGGAATTTCGCCGCTTAGCCGCAAGAAACCTGATCCTGAAATTCTGGGACGAAACACATACTCACTGATTGCGTTTTGCACCCTGAAAGTAACATGAACAACGTTCCCCACGATAGCGCGAGCAAACACGTCAGCGGACAATCGGTTTACATTGACGATATTCTGGTAAACCAACAATTGCTCTATGGACACGTCGTATACAGTCCGCATGCACATGCACGCATTAAATCCATCGACACCCTTCCCGCTATACGACTGACTGGCGTCCATGCAGTGCTTGTATGGCAAGACATTCCCGGACAGAACCAGATGGGACCCGTCATTCACGATGAACCTTGTCTTGCCTTCAAAGAAGTCCACTGTATCGGTCAAGCCATTGTGCTGATCGCAGCAGAAAGTGAAGAAATTGCAAGAGCTGCGGAAAAAATGATAACGATTGAATACGAATTGCTCGAACCGGTTCTCGATCTTAAAACCGCCATCGAAAAAGGTACACTACTGGCGCCACCGCGCACGATGCAACGCGGAGATGCAGAGACCGCTCTGTCGGAAGCCCCGTACACGCTGAAAGGCGAAATAATGACCGGAGCCCAGGAACACTGGTATCTCGAAACACAATCCTGCCTGGCCATTCCCGGCGAAGGTAGAGAAATGAATATTTATTCATCTACTCAACATCCTTCCGAAACACAAGCTATTGTAGCGGAAGTGCTTGGCCTCCCAAAACATGAAGTGGTTGTCGAAACCCGCAGAATGGGCGGAGCTTTCGGGGGTAAAGAAACGCAGGCAAACCATACCGCTGCCTGGACAGCACTGCTTGCGCATGCAACAGGACGTCCGGTGAGAATCCGCCTGTTTCGGGATGATGATCAGAAAATAACCGGGAAAAGACATCCTTACCTGATCCGTTACGAAACGGGTTTTGATGCAACGGGAAAAATTCTTGCACTAAAATTTGAACAAAACGCAGATGCCGGATGTGCCACTGATCTCAGCATGAAATCATCCCATGCCTTGACCCGATCTTCCGAACACCAGATGGCTTCAGCCGTTGCCAGGGAACCATTCAAAATGGGATAAAGTAGTGTGTGGATAGTGACATCCGTCACATTGGCCAACTCCTTCTCCAGTTTTTTGCAATACGGGCAATTGGGATCGGAATACACAATCAGTGTACGTTTGCCATTCCCCTTGATAGTCTTCATCGCAAGTTCCAGCGGCAAAGTATCAATA
>DAORHY010000364.1:0-3393 GCA_035438225.1 Bacteroidia bacterium | reverse complement strand
TGACAAGAATTCCTCCGCCTGGCGAAGGGTGCACCGCACCCGGAAAAGGGTCAGGCTTATTTTTATTTACATCCATTTTAATGCGCCTTTCCGATGTGCATACAGGAACCCGAGAAACAGAATAAATAAAAATATAACAATTTCCACAAAAGCTGCCCATCCAACCTGTTTCACGACAACAGCCCAGGGATAAAGAAATACCAGTTCAACATCAAAAATCAGGAACAACAAGGCAAACAAATAATAACCGACATTAAATTGTATCCAGGATTTCCCGATGGTCGGAACACCACATTCGTATGCTTCACCCTTTTGCAAATTCGTAGAGCGTGTCGCCAATGCCCGGGACAACAGTATGCCACCACCGGCAAATGCGATTCCGCACAACATCAGCATTATCATTGAACCTGCACCCATATTCCTGAAGCGACCTTGTTTTCTAAGCAATCAAACCTACGGGAATGTTTGGAAAAAACAAAGGACACACAACATGTAACACGCGATTCTTCTACCCTAACGTATCCTGTTGAAAATGAAGAACAATTACGCCAAAAAAATTAAAACCAATACCGAAACAGGCCGCTTCCGGACCTTTATTGAGTCCGGGGAATTTCATTTATTCATGAAACTGGCAGGGAATGATCACAACCCGCCGGAATGAACCGAAGTTTGTGATCTTGCCTTTCAAACATTATTGCTTCAGAAAAGGAATCGTGAGTATTGCGTCCTTATGCATCAACCTGACGAAATAGACACCGGGTGCATATTCTGATACGTTGATTTTCTCTTTAAAATAGTTTTGATGAGCATGGCATTCCCTTGCTGACATGAGCCTTCCATCAACAGAATAAATCTGAAGTAAGGTCGTATGCGGATTGGTTATTCTCCATTCCAGTGAAATATCCATCGATGACGGATTCGGGTAAATGTTCACTCCCCTGAAATCATCCGCAGTCGCAATAGCAGTTAACACATCCACGAAGACAGAATCTGTAGCGGTACATTGATTTGAATCTGTAACAGTAACCGAATACATATTCTCAATGCTAACGGTGATTTGCTGTGTGGTTTCAGTTGTTGACCATTGGTAAGTGTCAAATCCGGAGCCTGCATCCAAAACAGTGAACTGACCGGATTGAATACTGACAGTATCCGCACCCAAATTTACAAGCGGCTGGTTATAAACACTGGCTTCAACAGGAACCGGATTACCGGGACAAAGTATTCCGGCTACTGCATAATACGTTGCAGAATTAAACAACACCGGTGTAACAAAACTATTTCCTGTGCCGACAACATTCCCTCCTGTTGCCTGATCATACCATGTGACTGGATCACTTGATGCAGCAAATAATGTCACTGTTCCGGATCCGCATACTTGACCAGCTGTTACGACAGGATCTGGAGAAACAGCATTGACAATTGCCTGGGCAGGTGTACGCACACTTCTGCAGACAGACCCTGCTTCTGCATAATAGGTAGTGGATGAACTTATCGGAGGAGTACTGAAAACAGATCCTGTTCCGACCTGATTGCCTCCGGAAATGGCATCGAACCAATAAATGGAATCAACAGCAGCAGCAGTGAGATTGAGTACTCCCGGGCCGCACCTTGCATCATCGGTTGTGACAGGAGAAGCTGGAAGCGGAATGATCACTGCATTCACTGGAACACGGGAGCTGTTACAGCCAATACCTGCATCTGCATAGAATACAGTTGTTGCTGAAACAAAAGGAGTATTAAATGTGAACCCGGTACCGAGCAATGAACCTCCGGAAATCGCATCGTACCAGTTGACCTGAAGAGTTGCAGAAGCACTAAGGCTTACGGAACCCGGGCCGCAATGGGAGCCATCCACTACTACGGGTGTTGCAGGTATTGTATCAATGATTGCATTCACAGCAATACGCACGCTTCGGCAAACATCACCGGCTTCCGCATAATAGAATGTATTGACAACCAATGGAGGCGTGGTATAATTCGTTCCTGTGCCCAGCAAGGTTCCGCCGGTAGGCTGATCATACCAATAAATCTGCTGCGGAGAATTGCCGGTCAGTACAATCACTCCGGGGCCACATCGGGAAACATCGAATGCAACTGGCGGCGCCGGTAGCGGATCGATGATTGCCTGAACGGGTACCCTGTTGCTACGGCAACCATTACCTGTTTCTACATAATAAATTGTTGTGACAGTTAAAACCGGAGTCATGAAAGTATTGCCTGCGCCAATCTGGTTTCCACCGGACGATGAATCAAACCAGAAAATTGAATCCGCAGCAGTTGCAGTCAGGGTAACAGTTCCGTCTCCACAACGTGATGCATCCGAAACCAACGGGGATACCGGAGCTGTATTCACAATCGCCTGTACCGGAACGCGCAGACTATTGCAACCTTCACCGGCTTCCGCAAAGAAAGTTGTCGTTGTACTGATCACTGGTGTTATGAAAGTTAAACCTGTGTCCAGCAATGTTCCTCCGCTGGCAACATCAAACCAATTCACACGGCTGGAAGATGCCGCAGAAAGAATCACCGAACCGGTTCCGCAGCGAACACCATCGGTCATCACAGGTACAGCAGGTGGTGAAGTAATGATCGCCTGAACTGCAACTCTGGAACTGCGGCACACATCTCCGGTCTCGATATAATAAGTCGTTGTAGTGCTCAGCGAAGGAGTCGTAAAGGATGTTCCCGTATTCAGCAGGGTTCCCGCACTTGGTGCACTGTACCAATAAATAGTTTCTGCGGAAGTAGCCGATAATGTGAGCGAACCCGGACCGCAACGGGAAACACTGGATGTGACCGGAGGAGATGGAATTGCATTTACAATCGCATTCACTGAAATCCTGCTGCTTCTGCATGTATTTCCTGTTTCAAGGTAATAGGTAGTTGTTGCAGATATGGAAGGAGTTGTATAACTCAAACCGGTTCCAAGCAAAGTGCCTCCGCTCGCTGCACTGTACCAGTATACTTGCTCAGGTGACACTGCCACCAATGTCACTGTTCCCGTTCCGCACCGGGAAACATTGTTGCTTACCGGTGGCGCGGGAATTGCAGAAATTATGGCCTGAACGGCTGTACGTGTTGCACTTCTGCAGGTATTCCCGGCTTCTGCGTAATAAACAACTGTTGAAATCAGGGATGGAGTTGTGAAAGAAGTTGCAGTTGCCAGCAGTGTACCACCGATTGCTGCGTCAAACCAATAAATCTGTTCCGGTGAAGTCGCAGTCAGGGTCACTGTACCTGGTCCGCAACGGCTGACATCTGAACTTGCCGGGGCTGCAGGCAATGGATTTATTATCGCCTGTACAGCCGTGCGCGTAGTACTCCTGCAGGTATTTCCGGCTTCAGCATAATAGGTTGTCGTTGTGCTGATGGACGGAGTTGTATACGAAC
>DAORHY010000363.1:0-3397 GCA_035438225.1 Bacteroidia bacterium | reverse complement strand
GGGAAACAGCACCGATCCTGTTTACGGTAGCAGCGTATTTCCTCCCCAAATTACCGACCTCCATCTTTGACCAGGTGATGGCCCTTCCTTATCATCTGTACGTAATTTCCACAAGCGGAACAAAAGTGGAAGAATCGAGAGACATGGCATATGGAACAGCGCTTGTCCTGGTACTCTTTGTGCTGATCTTAAACCTGCTTGCCAATGCCCTGAGGAGATATCTCAGCAAAAGAGTAAAAATGAATTAGCCTTTTAAATCAGATTGAAATGAATAAAATTGAAACTAAAAACGTGCATTTGTATTACGGGGATTTTCATGCCCTGAAAGGCATCAGCATGTCGATTCAACAAAATACGGTGACTGCATTGATTGGCCCTTCCGGTTGCGGAAAATCAACCTATCTCCGTTTGTTCAACCGGATGAATGACCTGATCGATAATGTCCGGATCGAAGGCGATGTACTCCTGGACGGAAAGGATATTTACAAAAAGAATATCGGCTTACGCATTGATGAATTGCGTAAAAAAGTAGGAATGGTTTTCCAGAAACCCAATCCATTTCCCAAGACGATCTTTGAAAATGTTGCATATGGTTTGCGTGTCAATGGAATCAACCATAGGTCGTTCATTGAAGAACGGGTGGAAACCTCACTCCGGCAGGCTGCATTGTGGGAAGAAGTGAAAGACAAACTGAAGAAATCTGCCTTCGAACTTTCGGGAGGGCAACAACAAAGGTTGTGCATCGCCCGTGCACTTGCAATTGAACCTTCCGTATTGTTGATGGATGAACCTGCATCTGCACTGGACCCGATTTCAACCTCCAAGATCGAGGAACTTATCTACGAATTAAAAACCAAGTATACGATCATCATTGTCACACACAATATGCAGCAGGCAGGACGGGTAAGTGATAAAACTGCATTTTTTTACCTTGGCGACCTGATTGAATACGACGATACTCCGGTTATTTTCACCAATCCGAAGGATATACGAACACAGAGTTATGTGACCGGAAGGTTTGGATAAGAAATTTTTAATCTGATGATTCCATTCCCAATTCAAATTGACTTTACTTAAATACTAATTCCTATTATTGCAACCATGACCCATCTAGATGTTGAATTAAAACGGCTGAAAGAAGAAAAGATCGAAATGTTTGATCTTGTCATTTCTCAACTGAACAAGGCGAAAACAGCATTCCTTACCATGGACAAGGCCCTGGCAAGGGAAGTGAATTTTAACGAAAAAAGAGTGAATGCTCTTGAGTTGAAAATTGACAAGGACTGTGAAAATATTTTCGCACTTTTTAATCCGGTTGCAATTGATCTGCGTTTTGTACTGGCGGTATTGAAAATTAACTCCAATCTGGAACGTATCGGGGATATTGCGGATGGAATTTCACGGTATGTGGCGGAAACTGAAGAAGCGTTTGACACAGAATTACTCCAGGTAACACGACTGGAAGAAATGTGGACGACAGCAATTGAAATGCTCACGGAGGTCCAAAAAGCTTTTGATGCGGATGATGCCAAACTTTCAAGAGGAGTGTTTAAAAAGGATGACCTGCTCGATGAGATTAACGGAAATGCAAACGATGTTATAGAACAATACATCAAGGCACATCCGGATAAAATCAGACAGGCGCTACACATTGTTTCCGCCATACGGAAACTGGAAAGGACCGGTGATCAAACAAAGAACATTGCAGAGGAGATTATCTTTTTCCTGGAAGCAAAGGTGCTGAAACACCTTTCCGAAAAAGCAAAAAGCGAATGAACCGGGTGAAGGCATGATCCGGTTCCGGATTTTCAGTTTTTCACCATCAGGTCATCAGTTCCGGATGGCACACTATTTCATCAGAAATTTTTTTCGCAAGTCCGGGTCCTTCATAAATAAATCCCGTGTACACTTGCACCAGGGAAGCTCCCGCCTTTAATTTTTCTATCGCATCTTCGGGAGAATGAATTCCCCCGACTCCGATAATGACAAACTTTCCTCCGGATTTACCGGACAGGTACCGGATCACTTCTGTCGACCTGTTTCGGAGTGGCTTTCCGCTCAACCCCCCGGGTCCTGTTTGCTCCAGAAAAGCGGCAGGTGTTTTCAGGTGATCACGTGAAATGGTCGTGTTGGTAGCAATGATTCCGTCAAGTTGTGCATCCAGAACCACCTCGGTGATTTCATCCAATTGCTGATTGTTCAGGTCGGGTGCGATTTTCAACAACAGTGGTTTGCGGCGGAGCGTGATATTTTTCTCTTTGGATTTCATTTTATCTGTCAGTTCCTCATTCACCTGTTGCAGCTGCCGCAGCATTTTTGAAAGCGGCTCTTTCTCCTGCAAAGAACGCAGATCAGGAGTATTCGGGGAACTTACGTTCACCACAAAATAATCGACAAATGGATACAATGCGCGGAAGCACACTTCGTAATCATTCGCGGCCTGATCATTCGGTGTGGATTTGTTTTTTCCAATATTTCCTCCGACCACAACATTGGGTGGACGGTTACGAAGCCTTTCAACCATCGCTTCCACGCCTTCATTATTGAAACCCATTCGGTTTATTATCGCTTCGTCTTGTTTCAGGCGGAACATGCGTGGTTTGGGATTCCCCGGTTGCGGTTTCGGTGTCACCGTTCCGACTTCAATGAATCCAAATCCAAGCAGGGATAATTCTTCAATCAGTTTTGCATCCTTGTCGAAACCGGCCGCAAGACCTACCGGGTTTGGAAACCTGAGTGAGAACAGGTTTCGTTCCAGGCCGGGATCCTGTCTGACATATAGTTTACGGAGTAAAAATTTCATGCCGGGTACTTTGCAGGCCAGTCGCAGGATTTGTATTACAAAATGGTGGATTTTTTCCGGATCAAAGTGGAAAAACAGCGGTCTGAAAATGCTCCTGTAAATGCTCATGCGGGGCAAAATTAATCAATTGAAACAAACCGTAAGGCTTAAAAACCTGTACAACATCACAATTTATACCCCAACAAAGGTCGATGCCCGGTTTGCTTCGATATTTTTTAACTCGATTCTTGCTACAAAACAATCAAATTATTTAGATTTGCCTAAATTTTATATAAGGTTATTCTAAATAAATACGGAAATTATTATTTGCCATAATCCCGTCAATTCATGCACTCCCTATCGGAAGAAAACTATCTGAAAGCGATTTACAAACTCCTGGAAAAGGGAGAAAAGAAAATCAGCACAACAGCCATTGCCGCACTGGTGGAAACAGCCCCTGCATCCGTCACCGATATGCTAAAAAAACTCGCTGAAAAAAGACTGATCCGGTATGAAAAATACCAGGGAGTTGCGCTCAGCGGGTCCGGAAAAAAAGTGGCGGTAAACATCATCCGCAAACACCGCCTCTGGGAATTATTCCTGGTTGAAAAGCTT
>DAORHY010000362.1:0-3407 GCA_035438225.1 Bacteroidia bacterium | reverse complement strand
CGAGCAATCCAGGGATGCGCCATTGGTTAGCAGCCAGTTCAAAACAAATCCGCTTCCTCCCGGTGACCATTTGCTGATGGCGAGTTGATAGGTTTCGCCCGTTGTTACTGCCATTTCATCTGTCCATCCGTTGCCGCAGGCATCTTCCTGCTGATCGGAACCGCTGTTGTTAAAACCACAGGCATTGGTGTTTGTGCTCAGGTTGGATGCAGAGTTCATACCGGTGTTTGGGAATGAGGCCCAGTTGCCGGAATACGAACATCGCACCGGGGTTCCCAGTCCGCCACAGGATTTATTCGGGCCGAAAAGGGCAAAATCATAATCGTCCGAGGTAATGTTTGGTGCAACTGTAAATCCAAGTTTTCCGCCGGATTGTATTTTGATCGTATACCAGTTTGTGTAATTTTCTGTTGGCACGCACGCTCCCGAAAGATCCGAAGAAAGCCCGGGTCCGGTACTTGCATCCGTGATCGATTGGTTGCTGCAAACACCTGTTGAATTTGCACAATCACTGTTATCCGTTCCATTGGGTCCCGCCGCATACGGAACGCAATCAAATGTTGCGACCCAACCGGAGCGATTGGAACTTGAATTGGAATTAAACCTGACTGTGATACATCCGCTTTGATCCGTTGAAATATAAGGTCCCAGTCCAACCGACATACATGCCTGATAACTGTTTACCGGACCGCCGTACCATCCTGAACCGCCAGGAAACTGCGGACTATTCTGCGTTGCACCGTTCAATATTTCAAGATAATCGTTCGGCACTCCAAAGGAGGTGGTATTGTCAGTATAGAAAGACCAGAATTGCATACGCAATGCAGTGCCGGGTTGATTCGGGCAGAAAGTGCGGTAAATTCCATTCACATTATTCGCATAGTTACCTCCCGTTCCTCCATCGTCTGTAAATGTTCCTGAACATGTGTTCACCATATTGGAACCGACATAAGTACCCAGCATCCCGGCAGTCGGCGCTGTATACGTAGCTGTTCCTGCAGGCGGACTCGGACAAGGAACACAGGAAATAATTGCACTCCATCCTGCCCTTGTCGTACTTGCATCCGATTTGAAACGGAATGTCAGGCAGCCCGAAGTGGAAATAATCGTCGGCGGAAGAGTCGTTCCGCTATATACTCCTATTCGTGTAGAAGAGGTTGTGGCTCCGTCAAAAATCGTCAGCGTATCTCTTCCCGCCTGTGTATTGAAAGAAGTAAAAACAAACATCAGGCAGTTTCCCGTACTGGAACAAAATGTTTCGACAAGTGTCTGATTGTTTGCATAGGTTCCGCCGGAGCCGCCCGAATCAAAGAAAAGACCGGAACAGAGATTTACCGTCAGACCGTTTGTCATGTTATTATTCCCGCTGCACGAAACACAGGAGAGCGTCACTGCCCAACCGCTTCTCGTATTGCTTCCATTGGAAACGAATTTAAATGTCAGACAACCACTTGATGAAGTCAGTGCAGGAGGAACTGTACTACCGGAAAATGTTCCCAAAACAGGATATGTATTGTTTGGACCATCGTAAACTGTCAGGATATCATTTCCTCCTTGTGTCCGAAATGCTGTAAATGTCGCAACAAGACAGGAAGCAGAATTCGAACAGAACGTAATCGTATAATTCTCATTATTCGCATAATTTCCAGCTCCACCACCGGAATCAAAAAATGATCCCCCACAGGTGTTCACTGTTGTGTTGTTGGTCCCGGCATTCAGCAGATATGTTTGGCCCTGAACTGATGAAATTAACACCGTTACCAGACTGAAACATATCACAAGGTTGTATATTGCCTTTTTCATAATGGTTGCAATCGTTAAGGCAAGGAGAAGTTTCACAGGGGAAAATGAGACGCTCTTATGCTTAATTCTTTTTTAGCTAAAAGTGACAAATAGGTTGAGCTAAAATTGATGTTAATCCTACAATCCTATTGGAGAACTATTCCTTTCAAAAACATCGTTTTACTCCTCAATCTTACGTTTTAGATTGTATATAAATGAAAATGATCAATGAAAATCAGCTATTCTCTTCATTTTATCGTGATCAGAAATGATCTTTATTTTCACAAGAAAGATTCAAAATCGACAAGAAAAGCGTGAAAAATCCAAGGAAAATAAATTACAAGCGGATTTTTAAAGGTTGCTAAGATTAACCAAACATCAACAGATCACCCGCAGCAGGAACACTCAACCTTCAGAAAATACCTGGAAAACGTATATGAACTTTTACATTTTATAAGGTGCATTTGTATCCATCAATGATGTACCAGTCGTGTCACACGATGGCTGGATTCATCTTCCAGAATAACGAAATAAACACCCTTTTGAAAAATAGAAATGTCGAGCAGTGATTTGTTCATGCCGGCAATGGCATCTATCGTTTTTTTGAAACAACAAACTCCGTCCGTGCTGAATATTTGTAAATTGTAAGTAGTCCGTTCTTCAGAGCTAAAAATGAATGACACCGCTTCTCCGGCCGGGTTTGGATGCAAATAAAAAATATCATTATGATCGCTGAAATCAACCGGGACTTTATCGGAATACGAAAACTTACCATCGAAATCTGTTTGTTTTAGTCGGTAATACGATATGCCGTGCAATGGTTTTTCGTCCAACGTCTCATAATTTCTGATGGAAGTGGTTGACCCGGCGCCGTCTACCATTTGAATCGGTTCGAAATCAATTCCGTCAGCACTGCGTTCAACAGTGAAATACTGGTTATTGATTTCCGATGAAGTGGTCCAGTTCAGGCGCACTATTTTTTCTTCTGCAATTGCCTGGAAAGAAATTAATTCAACCGGCAGGACACTGCAATTCAATGAGGCTCCTCCGCTAAGCGACCAGTCAAGGGTAAAGCCGCTGCCTCCGGGGGTCCATTTGTTTACGAGCAGATAAAAATTTTGTCCTGGTGTAACGGCAAGATCATTTACCCAGCCATTTCCGCACACATCTTCTGCGACATCAGAGCCATTGTTTGGCGGACCGCAAATGGCGGTATTTACTGCCAGGTTGTTGGCGTTGTTCATTCCTGTATTGCCCGTGTTGGATGCATACGAACATCGCACCGGCGAGCCCAGGCTTCCACAATTTGAAGTCTGATACAAGGCAAAATCATAATCGTCGGTTGCAACATTTGGCACAATGGTTAGTCCGAGTGTCCCGCCGGTGCTAACAGTAAGCTTGTACCAGTTGCTAAAATTTTCGCTCAGGACACAACCGTTCCCGCCATCCGAAACAATTCCGGGTCCGGTACTGGCATCTGAAAAACTTTGATCAGAACATATGGGTGATCCGATTAAACAATCGCTGTTATCCGTGCCATTGGGTCCGTTTGCGCATGGAACACAATCGAATGTTGTCACCCAGCCTGTTCCTGTCACACTGAAATCGGAATAAAATTCAAAAGT
>DAORHY010000361.1:0-3422 GCA_035438225.1 Bacteroidia bacterium | reverse complement strand
AAACAGCCAGTCAAATCCTCGTTTTTGGTTTTCTGATACTCCTGTTGGTCCACTGTAAATCCGGCAGTCAGGAAAAAATGAATGAGGCGGATGTCAACGAACGCCTGACAGAAATCAACAGAGTGATGGTTCGGAATGAAGCCCGTGATATTGAAGATTTCATTGAGCGTCATCAACTCAAAATGGAAAGTACAGGCACCGGCTTGAGGGTTCAGATAACAAACCGGGGGACAGGAAAATTGCCTGCTTTGCACAATGAAGTAGTCATGGTTTATTCTGTTTATCTCTTGAATGGAAGTATGTGTTATTCCGCAACGGAAAAAAATCCGTACCGTTTTCATCTTGGTGAAGGACAACAACCGCGCGGACTGGAAGATGCCCTGCAAACCATACCCGAAGGATCAATGGCGAAAATTATTGTGCCTTCACATCTTGCATTTGGCAATACCGGAGACGGCGATAAAATTCCGGGGGCAAGCGCCTTGTATTATGAAGTTCATCTGCTGAAGGTTCAACCATGAAGAAATTAATTATCCTGTCTTTTGGACTAATTGCACTTTTTATTTCTGCCTGTAAAAAGGGAAAAGAAATGACCACCAATTCCGGATTCAGGTATGTGCTCTACACGGATGTGAAGGGTCCAAATCCGCAATTGAACGATTATGTAACCATCGAAATGGTTTACAGGACTGCTGATGATTCAGTACTTTTTGATTCGAGAGAAAATTCAAGACCGCTACGCTTTGAGTTGGAGAAAATTCCATTTAAAGGTTCTTACGAAGATGGATTGACCTATCTCTGTGCAGGAGACAGTGCAACATTTTATGTGCCTGCAGATTCCATGTATAATTTTCATTTTACCCGGCAGGGAAGAACAATTCCCCAGGAACAAACAACATTTAAGAAAGGAAGCTTCCTGAAATTTGATATTAAACTCCTGCGCATTCAAAGTAAAACAGAAGCAGAACTGGAAATGGAAGAAGAACTGAGTAAAAGAGAAAAGGCAGGAAATAAAATTCTTGAACAATATGTCGCGGACCACAAACTGGAATCGAATTTTGATTCTGCCGGGTTTTATCTTGAATTTATAAAACACGGAACCGGCACTCTGGCGGATTCTGGATTGCTTATTTCCGTGGATTATACAGGAAAATTCCTGGATGGCCGGGTTTTCGACAGCTCGGCTCAGTTGGGACATCCTTACCGTTTTGTACTCGGTGCGAAGCAAGTGGTTCCGGGATGGGAACTCGCGTGTGAAAAGATGAGGGAAGGTGACAAGGTAAAATTATTACTTCCATCCCGACTGGCTTATGGTGAGGAGGGATTTAGAGATCCTAAAAACGCAACATTTATTGTTCCTTCGTATGCACCCTTACTTTTTGAAATTGAAGTAATAAAAATTGAAAAACTCAATCCGGTTGCGACGAACTAGTAACAGCAATTCATTTCCCGATTAAAAATATACACGGTTTTTTATTCAGGTCCGGAACGTTGTTCTTCCAGACTGAAACAGGAAGTGTCAGGATAAATTCATCCGGAGATGTAAGGTTACAGGCGATGCACAATCGGGTCTCAGGATTGCATTGGGTGAGCAGATCCTGAAGCAGCGCCAGATTCCGGTAAGGTGTTTCAATAAAAATCTGGGCCTGGTTCTTCCGGTTCGCATCTTTTTCGATATCCCGGATCTTTTGCTTCCGTTGCTCACCTTCACGGGGCAGATAGCCATGAAAAACAAAACTCTGTCCGTTCAGGCCGCTTGCCATCAAAGCCAGTAATAGGCTGGATGGACCAATCAGCGGTTTTACCCTTATACCGGCTGCATGTGCCAGCCTGACGACTTCGCTGCCCGGGTCCGCGACACCCGGGCATCCTGCTTCACTCATCAGACCAACATTTTTTCCTTCCGCCAGCGGACGAATGAATGAAGAAAGATCGGCAGTATTTGTATGTTCATTCAGAACATGGAAATGGAAATTAGCCTGTGGAAAAGGACTGCCGATGAGTTTGAGAAAACGCCGGGCCGATTTTTCATTTTCAACGATGAATTCCTCCAGCTGATGTACAACCTGCATTCCCTGAGGAGTCAGTACATCCGGGGTGTCCTCTGAAAGATAGCTGGGAATCAGAAACAATGTACCCGGAGATTTCATAAAGGTTTTTTATCTGGTTGAAACTTTGAAATTGCTTTTACCTGAGTGGTGGATTTTTTTCAAGGGAATTGAGGAAATTTATACAGGCGATTTCCATCATACGATACACCGGTAGGAAACCGTCTGCATCGCCAAACCATGGATCCGGAACTTCAGCATCAGAATGAGGATCCGATTGATTCAAAAGCAGATCTATTTTTTCTTTGTGTTCTGTGGTCCTGGCAATTCCAGCGACAGTGCTCAAATTGGACTTGTCCATCACAAAGATTTTATCGAACCGTTCGAAATCCGGAATTCCAAACTGGCGGGCCACAAGATTGGAAATATCGACACCAAATTTACCTGCAGTTGCTATCGCACGATGATCGGGATGTTCTCCAACATGCCAATTGCCGGTCCCTGCAGAATCCACTACAATTTCAATGTTTCGCTCGTGGCTCAGTTTACGCAGGATTCCTTCAGCCATTGGGGAACGACAGATGTTCCCCAGACAAACCATTAATACCTTCATGTTCGGATATATAATCAGGAACAAATGTACAATTGATCACGGTTCATTACGGCGATGGCTTTCCCTGTCAATTTTTTTCCTGCAAATGGATTGTTCCCGGATTTGGATTTTAATTTGGTTTCGTCTGCAAGCCATTCTAAAGTTGGATCGAACAGCGTGAGGTCAGCGGCTTCGCCTTCCTGGATCTTCACGTCCGGCAATCCGAGTATTTTTCTGGGGCCATGGGTGAATTTTTCGATGATGGCTTCAAGGGTCAGTGAATTTTTCAATGCCGATAAAGCTGCTGCAAAAGCTGTTTCCAGTCCTGCAGCACCAAATGCTGCGAGATCAAATTCTTTTACTTTATTTTCAGGGTCTTCCGGACAATGATCGGAACAGATCGCAGAAATAGTGCCGTCTTTGAGTCCTTCGACCAGAGCATCAATGTCATCTTTTGTGCGAAGCGGTGGTTGCGTTTTGAGAAGGGTGTTGAATTCACTCAGCGTGCTGTCTTCCATTGCCAGATGCAATGCCGAAACATCCGCAGTGACTTTCATCCCCTTTTTCCGTGCCTGACGGATGAGTTCAGTTGCTGCTCTCGTGGAGATTGTAGAAAAATGAATGGATGCATCCGTGTACGCTGTTAAGGACAGGTCCCGGTTGATCATGACTTCTTCTGCTACGGAAGGGATACCCTTCAGGCCCATGAATGTGCTGGTGATTCCTTCATTCATCTGGCCTTTTCCGGACAATGACCTGTCGTCAGGAAAAGAAAATATTCT
>DAORHY010000360.1:0-3445 GCA_035438225.1 Bacteroidia bacterium | reverse complement strand
AGGATCAACAGGAAGGGAGTTACCCCACGCTCAAAAAGTGAAGGCACCAACTGACCCAGTGAAAAGTATGCAATGGATGAGATGAAGCACACCACTTCCTGGTGGTTCTTTCGTGTGAACCGGTTGAGTTTTTCTGCCGGCACTTCGGTCCATGCAATATTCCGTTCCCGAAGCTGGTTCTTCAATTCCTGCATGAGTTCGCCTTTTGCACCTCGTCCGATAAAAATCCGGTCGATTTCTTTTCCGGCTCCAACCGCTTCCAGAACCGGCCGGAGTCCATAGATCATCTGGTCGTCTTCTCTGTCGCCGGAGGGCAATCTTTCTTTGAATCTGTTATCCATCATTATCGTTTGGGGGAAATTTTCCCATTTAATTCATGCTGTTATAAGCCCTGCCCTGTCGCCATACTTCCACAGCCCTGTACCAGCTGCCTTCATAGATGGGAGAACGGCTGAGTGTAAAATCATTGTCCGAAAACGGATTGTTCACTTTTACAAAAAAGAAATTAAGTGACAGGTTGCTGTTCGGAGTACCATAAATCCAGCTTTCACTTAATGCGCTTCTATAAATTGTATTGGGGCTCCCAAAAATGATGTACAGCATGCCTCTGTCTGTACGCCAGCCTTCTGTAAAGGATGTAAAATATTTATTGGCCTCCTGCACCCGTGTGTAATACTTGCGAATCAGTAGCCGGGTGCGCTCTGCATTTCCACCACGGTCAAGCCAGAAAGCATCCATGCCTGCTTTCAGATTGGGTTTCGACTGAATATCTTCGAATTCACGTTTCGTAGTCAGGTAACGCATTGCATGAAACATCTGTTGCGGGGTAGTAATGGCCGGAAACCCTCCGTTGAACCTGAACAATGTCAAGCCGGATTTTGAATTGCTGTCAGCCTGAAAATGATAAAAACCTTCGGCCGTCAGCGTCAAGCCTGAGGTATCCGTGAGATCGACACGAAACGAGCTGTCAGCATGGTAATTGAAATCCTCCCTTACATCAAAACTGAAGGGTGGCGGAGCCAGGCCAAAATCCCGGTGATAGTATTTGCACCAAAGATATTTAGTTGCGGAATCACGGTAATGAAGGTGAATGGTATCCCCTGCAGTGATGTAATTCCTGAATACGGTTTCGTTATTTCCGGATGTGACCAGGAAACACTGGCGGTTCAGCGAATCCGAATTATCAAAATTTACAAAAAAATCTTCCTGGTAATTTTTATTCTGATCCGTCACTAAAAAATTGAGGAGGAAACTACCCTTTGCTTTGGATTTGAAATCAAACGTGATCTGCTTCGTGCCTCCTTTTTCCATCATGTCAATAGACTCGAAGAGGGTAACCGAATCCATGATCGCCGGCGACTCGTAGGATTCTACCAGTCGTGTTTCCAGTTTCAGAAAGGCTTTAAACAAATCATCCGGCTGCCGGACAAAAAGAAATTCAGAAGGCAGAATGCGAATGGTAATCCTGGCAACAGAATCTGACAATTGATAAACATTGAACTCGGGATGAAAAACCTGTTCTGAACTCCGGTAAACCGAACTCAGATTCTCATTGCTAAGGTCCCTGGCACCAAAGCAACCGACCAACAAAATCCCAAGAAACAGAAAAGAGTATTTACGGAACATATCAGGGCTGAATATTTTCTTCTGAACGTTCAATCAAAGAAGCAGGAATATCCTTTGTCGTTTTTGCTCCGAGTTTTTTAAGGTCTTCTATTCGCTTTACAATGTTTCCGTTTCCAGAGGTAAGTTTATTCATGGCATCCGAATAACTTGTTTTTGCACTATCCATTTTCTTTCCAACTTCCAGCAGGTCGTCTACAAAGCCTTTGAATTTATCATACAACGCCCCGCCCTGCCGTGCGATTTCCATCGCATTCCGTGTTTGTCTCTCCTGTTTCCAGATGGAAGAAATAGTGCGGAGTGTTGCAAGTAATGTAGAAGGGCTGACAATCACAATTTTTCTGTCCCATGCATAATTGAACAATTCATTGTCAGCCTGAACCGCAATACCGAACGAAGACTCAATCGGCATAAATAACAAAACAAAATCAGGGGAAGTAAAATCAGAAGAACTCTGGTAACTTTTCTCACTCAGATTTTTAATATGGTTGCGGACACTGACAAGATGTTCACGCAAGGCCTGTTCACGAATACCGTCGTCAACTGCATTTATCATCGTTTCATAAGCGATCAGGGATACTTTGGAATCGATGATAATGTGTTTGTTATCCGGAAGATAAATTACTGCATCCGGCTGGATCCTGCTGCCCTGCTCATTCGAGGTACTTACCTGCATTTTGTATTCTTCATCCTTCACGAGTCCGGAGCGTTCGAGAATTTTTTCGAGGATCAGTTCGCCCCAATTCCCCTGCTTCTTTGTATCGCCTTTCAAGGCTCTGGCAAGGTTGCTGGCTTCTTCGCTGATTTGTTTGTTCAGTTCAACAAGGTTTTTGATTTCCCCCTTGAGCGAATTGCGTTCGGCAGACTCAACTTTATATGCGTTCTCTACCTTTTGTTCAAAGTCCTTGATCTTATCTTTCAGTGGATTCAAAATTACATCCAGCTGGTTTCTGTTTTGCTCGGTAAACTTCACACTTTTCTCTTCAAGGATTCTGTTCGCCAGGTTCTCAAATTCTTTGATGAAACGGTTTTGAAGTTCATCCAATTCCTTTTTTTGCATCACCAGCTTTTCCTGCAAATTCAGGTTGGTTGTTTCCTGCTGGGCAAGCATCGAATTGAGCTGCACAAATTCCAGTCTTTCTTTTTCAATCTGCACGCGGATAGTTTCAAACTGCAACGCGGATTGTTGCGCACGATCAGCGAGTACTGATTTTTCTTTGTCCAGTTCGCTGATCTTCATATTCAGCGCCTGCTGGTTTTGACCTGTATTGTATTTTAAAAAGAACCAGGCCAACAAGGCTCCAATGAGGATACCGGTAAACAGAAAAACAATTTGCATGATGATTGTATGAATGAGGTAAATTTACAAATAATTTTACGGAGAATGTATCGGAATTACCCGACCGTAACAATTTCGATTCGCCAATTGAGCCAGATGCTTATCTTTCGATGCTAAAATCTGTACTTCATCCATGCAATTTCGCAATCTGATTTTATTCCTGTTATTCCTCACGAAGTCACTGCTTGCGCAGGAAAACAAGTACACCATTCGCCTGAAACCTGAAGACTTCGGTATACGACCGCTCAGCTATTACATCTGTGGGATCGAGGACAAGAGGCATTCTTCTTCCGGCAATGGAAAAATTCTCAGCTCGGTTTCGGGGAAAGCAATTCCTGTAGTCTTTGAAACAGGCATAGAAAAGGACATACTCTCCTGGTTAAATGCCGGAATGCCACCGGATACATTAAAAGTTCCTTTGTGGCTGGGAATCGACGAACTGGTTTTTAAGGATCAGGGGACCGGTACAAAGCACACCCTGTC
>DAORHY010000359.1:0-3466 GCA_035438225.1 Bacteroidia bacterium | reverse complement strand
GTTATGGGAACATTCGTGAATGAGCACAAACAAAGCATGATTGAAAAATGCTCCGACACAATAGGCAACCAGAAGCATTGCCCACCAGGGAGCATCCTTCAGTAGCCATGATAATAAAATCATGGATCCGACACAGAATAATATCGCAACTATTGTGAATGGATTTTTCCCGATGAGCTGCCTTACTTCAGGGTGCCGGGCAAGAATCTGTTTAGTGCGCTGTTTATGCGGTTCCGGATCCTCGGAATAACTGAATGATTTTTTTGAAGCCATTGAATACTAACAGTAAAAAAACATTTCGTGTTTTGAAAGAATTACTTCCTTTTGCCTTTGCCTTTAATCATGCGTTTATTTTTATTCTTCAGGCTGTTTTCACGCTGCAATTTCTCCTTGTTCATAGCCAGAATTTCTGCAGTATGATTCAGCTTTGCAGATTCGTGAAGGCGCAGATTTCCTTTGGATAATTCTTCCAGGTGTTTCAGAATGGTAGAATCGTCCACCGTATCCTTGTTCCATGTGAGGTAAGACATCTTCATGAAATTGGCAAGGTTTTGTGTAATCTGTTCCTTGCGCGGACTCTCTTCCATTTCCGCAATTTTTCGAATCATGGACTCCATCACTTTGCCGTAGTATTTATAACGGATATCGCTGGAGGGGTAATGCAACTGACGTGGTTTTGCCTTTACCACCTCTTTGGAAGGAATCGGAAATGGAGAATCAACATCCAGCTTAAAATCAGAGAGAATAAAAAGGTGATCCCACAACTTATGTTTGTAATCTACCAGTTCACGTACCTGGGGATTCAGGCAGGCCATCGCGGTTACAATTGCCTGGGCTGCTTTGTTTCTGGCATCGCGGTCTTCGATGGTCACGGCATAGGTAACCATGTTGCGGATACTCCGGCCGTATTCTGAAATCGGAAGAATCTCTCTCTGGCTGTTGTATTCCATACCAGCACTCCAGTCCACGAATGAACTTTTCTTTTGTGTTTTTGACATGTATAAAAATTAAAGGAAATAGTCCGGGTGCTGTAATCTGAGATGTAAATCAAAATTTCTCTGAACAGAATTTCCCGGTGCGACAACAAATATATTCAAAACTAGCAGATCAACCAATAATCTTTAGCTTGGCATATTTCAACAGCAGGTTTTTTTGGCCAAATCCCTGGAAAAACACCGTCGCTTTCAGGTCAGAAGCGTTTCCTTCCACCAGCAGGACCTTTCCGACTCCAAAACGCTGATGTTCAACCTGCATGCCAGCCTGGATGGCACTTGAATCGTCCGGTTCGAAATTTACCACTTCTGAAGAATCAAGCTTTTTCAGGTGCTGCACTGCAGGTTTTACCACAGGTTTTTCCTTTTTCACCGGCCGCGGATCCCAGCGCTCCTCCATGTGTTGATCATAGAATAAATTTCCATGGTGACGATGGTTTTGCACACCGATCTCCTCCACAAAATCCGGGTCAATTTCTTCAATAAAACGGCTGGGTTCACAATTGATCAGGTTCCCCCATTTGTACCTGGAATTCGCATAGGATATTGTCAGTTTTTTCTCAGCCCGGGTGATCGCAACATAAAAAAGACGGCGTTCTTCCTCGAGGTCCTCCCTGGAATCCATTGACATTTGTGAAGGAAACAAATTCTCTTCCAAACCGACTATGTATACAGCAGGAAATTCGAGGCCTTTCGCTGCGTGAATTGTCATCAGGCTCACTTTATCATCATTTTCCGGATCTTCATCATCGGCATCAGTCAGCAAGGCAATATCCTGCATAAACTGATCAAGTGTCCGAAGTGCGTCCGGATCCTGGTTTAATTCTTCATCTCCCCGGGGAGTAATGCTGCGGCCGGTATCCACGAACTCACGGATACCATTGAGCAATTCCTGCACGTTCTCATAACGGCTCAAACCTTCCGGTGTTTTATCGGAATACAATTCCCGAAGCAATCCCGTCGATGTGGATATCCCGGAAGCCAGATCAAAAGCATTTTCGGATTTCATGCGGACAGCAAAACTTTTCATCATTGTAACAAAATCCTGAATTCTGCCGAGTGTGCCGCTGTTAAATCCGCACGGATTCTGAAAAGGGTCCTCGATCAGTTGCCATAAACTTTTATCCAGTGCGGCACTGGTCACAGTCATCCTCTCAATGGTAGTTTTGCCTATGCCCCTTGCCGGAACATTGATGATGCGTTTCAGTGCTTCTTCATCATGCGGATTGATGGTAAGCCGGAAATATGCGAGAAGATCCTTAATCTCTTTGCGTTTGTAAAAAGACAATCCACCGTAAATCCTGTAGTGAATGTTCATTTTCCGCAATGCCTCTTCCATTGCCCTCGACTGGGCATTTGTCCGGTACAGAATTGCAAAATCTTTATTTCTCCACTGGCGGTTTACTTTGGTTTCAAAGATGGAATTTGCGACCATTACTCCTTCTTCATTGTCGCTCAATGCGCGCATCAGCGCTATCTTTTCACCGAGATCATTTTCGGTCCAAACATTTTTTTTAAGCTGGCTTTTATTTTTGTCAATGACACTATTGGCAGCATGCACAATATTTTTTGTGGAACGATAATTTTGTTCCAGTTTAAAAACATTCAGATCCGGAAAATCCCTTTCGAAAGAAAGAATATTCTGAATATTCGCGCCACGGAATGCATAGATCGACTGGGCATCATCGCCAACCACACAAATATTTTCAAACGCAGCCGACAATTTTTTCAGCACAGCATATTGGGCGAAGTTCGTATCCTGGAACTCATCCACAAGGATATACCTGAATTTGTGCTGGTATTTATGAAGGATCTCCGGGTATCTGGAAAGCAGAACATGCATGTTAAACAGGAGGTCATCAAAATCCATCCCGGAAGCTTTGAAACATCTTTTGACGTACAACTCGTAAAGCTGTCCGATTTTAGGGCGACCGCTGGAATGATCGTCACTTACAAAACCCGGATTATCCTGGTATTCTTTCCATGAATACAGATTATTTTTTGCAGCTGAAATGCGGTTAAGGACCACATCCGGTTTGTAAATTTTGTCGTCCAGACCCTGTTCGCGGATGATGTCTTTCAGCAGGCTCTTGGAATCGTCTGTATCGTAGATAGTGAAGTTGGAAGGAAAGCCAAGTTTTTCCGATTCAATGCGCAGTACTTTGGCAAAGACGGAGTGAAAGGTTCCCATCCACAAATTTTTTGCTTCATTGCCTGCAACCTTTTCAATTCGCTCACGCATTTCACGTGCTGCTTTGTTCGTGAACGTCAGCGATAATATGTGAAAAGCATCCACTCGTTTTGCCAGTAAGTGTGCAATTCTGTAAGTCAGCACCCGGGTTTTACCGGAGCCTGCCCCGGCAATTATCATCACCGGCCCGTCGGCCTGCAACACAGCTGCCCTTTGCGCATCATTTAACTGATCCAGATAATTCGACTTCATTCAACCCTTTGCTTTAGAAAATAAAAGACAC
>DAORHY010000358.1:0-3484 GCA_035438225.1 Bacteroidia bacterium | reverse complement strand
GCATCGGCGAACATTCGCGAACCATACGTTGAAAAAAAGGCCCGTCATAGATTCCCCAGCTCCCGTCAAAATCATCATCATGACCATATTCTTTCCTGCCAAAATATTTCCTGAAACCTGCCATTCGTGCAAAATTATCAAAGCCCATAGTTCCGTTTGTCCCGCCATGAAAGAAGGTGGAATTGTAGCCTTTTGAATTCAGCACGGTAGCCAGGCTGGTCACGGTGTTGCCTGCATACGCAGAAGTGATGTAAGGCTCCTGCATGAGTGCGGGAATACCGGCAAGGATGGCAGGAATACCTTCAATCGATCTTTTCCCGTTTGCAAAAGCATTCGGAAACACCAGGCTATTCCCGATCAGCGAATCAAGGAAAGGGGTGTAGCCTGACTTGTTGTTCAGTGCGCCGATGTATTCCTTGCCATAACTTTCGAGAATGATGACGACAACATTCATAGATCGAAAAGGTGAAGAACGTTTCGGAGCATGGATCACCGGAGATAACCTTTCGGCTTCTTCAGCAGGGAAAAAATGCATTTCAGTCAGCGCTCCTTTTCCGTATGATTTGATTACAGAAAAAGGTGTATTCAATACCAATGCCGTCACCTGGCCTGATCCAATTTGAGAAGCAGACAGAATATTCACCGGCTTGTATTGAAGTCCACCGCGGAATCCTGTAAAAACCAGGAAAGCCATAACCAAATAGGACAGGGGCCTGACCCAACGGCGAAAAAAAAGATTGTTGATACGATTCTCGGCAGATGCTGTCAACCCGAATTTCCGGTAAAGCCAGATGAGGGCCACGACCAGCAGGATGAATAATAACAGGACATACCAGAAATCGAGAATCATCTTCGGCACAGCATTGGTGAAGTCTTCACCGAAACTCATGATTTTAAAAACATCGGCTGTTGCTCTTTTTCCGGCAAACCGAAAAAGCACAAGGTCGATGCAATTGAGCAGCAACAAAGGGATATTCACGAGATAAAATAAAAACCCGAGAATTTTCTGATACCAGGAGGAATAAAAAAAAAGAAAGGGGAAAAAATGCAGAAAGATCAGTAACAGGTTGCAGATGACAATAGCCGTGATATCAAAACGCAAACCGTAGAGGAAGGAAAGCAGAATGTCTGCGGTCCCGGCATCTTCGAAGTACGGATAGTTAAAAATGAGGAAAAGGATCCGGCAGACTGAAAACAAAAGCAACAAGACGGCTATCCTCTGCAGGAGGAGAAATAAGTTGCTCTTTTTTGTCATGATTGCGAATGTACGAGGTAAGGCTGAAATAAAAAAAGCTGCCCTTGCGGGGCAGCTTTTCAAAAATTCTTACATCGCAATTAGCGGATGTAGTAGCTGGTGCAGGTATCACCATTACTTCCATCATTCCAGCTGTATTTTACACGGAATGAAGTTGGACTTGTTCCGGAGATTACGAAACAATCAGCTGAGAAAATGTTGGAGATAAATGCAGAACTACCCAGTGACTGGTTATTTGCAATTGTGATCGTGGATAACGCGGTCGTGCCATTAATAGTCGCCCATACATTGATGGTTGTACCGAAGGCGCCGAAGTTGTTAATTTTCACAAGATTGTTAACTGTGTCAGAAGTTGTAACAGTTGCGTTAAATGCACTTGGAGGAGAAACCAGGCAAGTATCAACGGAATTGTTGTACGCACCTGAAAATGCTTCTGCATCGTTGATCACGTTCACTGTACGGTTCACTGAAGTCGAGTTACCGGCTTTGTCAGAAACAGTGTAAGTCAGCGTGTAAGTGCCTTTACGGTTTGGGTCAACGCTTCCGCTGACAGTAACGGAACTGGTGAGGGTTCCATCTTCATCATCGGTTGCAGTATATCCCGGATCAACAAATGCTGAATTGCCGCCAGCAACTGCTGGTAGGGAGATAGTGATCGTCTGATTTCCGATATTAATACTGGGAGCGGTCGTGTCCTCATCTTTTGAACAACCGGTCAGGACAATCGTTCCAAGGGTAAAAAGCCCGATCGAAATGCGAATGAGATGTTTTTTCATTTGATAATTGGTTTTAGTTTTGGTTTATAAAGATTAAGTTTGACAAAAGTAAAGAAAAATGCAACATTTGTATCTCAAAAAAAGTAATAGTTTTGCAAAATATTATACACATAAACCACTCAAAAAAATGAAAAAAGTATTCTCTCTTCTCCTTGCTGCCGGAATGGTCGCTATGATCTCCTGTGGTCCGAGCGCTGAAGAAAAGGCTGCAGCTGAAAAGGCCCGCCTGGATTCAATTAGTGCTGCTATGGAAAAGAAAGCAGCTGATTCACTGGCTGCTGTGCAAGCTGCAGCGGAGCAAGCACGTCTGGACTCCACGAATGCCGCAATGCTGAAAGCACAACAGGATTCTATCGAGGCTGCTGCTAAAAAGGCCGCAAATAAGCCAAAACCAAAGGCAAAACCGAAAGCTGAAGTGAAAGCGCCGGAAGGTGCTCCTAAGGTTGGTATGAAAAAACCGGGAGCAAAATAATTTGAATAAGTCAAAAGAGGGAAAAACGCCCTCTTTTGACTTATTTATTGATTTCCAGCACAAAGGTTTTCAACTTTTTTCTGTTAATTATTTTTAACAGTTGGCTTGCTTATTAAGAAAAAACAGCTACTTTTGCGCCCACTAAATTCAACAAACCCTAAAAACAAAATGAAAAAAGTTCTCTCTACCCTGTTAGTTGCTGGTATGTTTGCGGTTGTAGCTTGCGGCCCTAGCGCTGAAGAAAAAGCTGCTGCTGAAAAAGCAGTACAAGATTCTATCGCTACTGCTGAGCAAGCTGCTAAAGCTGCTGCTGAGCAAGCTGTGATGCAAGATTCAATGAGCGCTGTTGTTGACACTGCTGTTGCTGCTGTTACAGCTGCTACTGAGGGTGAAAAGAAGTAATTCTTCTTTCTCAGACACAATCTTTAAAGGAGTTCCCAAAAGGAGCTCCTTTTTTATTTTCCACTCGTCTTTGTGGCTGAATTGCTTTCCGGCAGGGTGCATTTTTCACATCCCGCCTGCTTTTTCCCTGAGAACTGACGAATAAATCTGCGCCCGATTAAAAAAAGTGCAGTGGCGAAAAGTACAAGGACAACTAACAATTGAATGTCCATATCAACAGAATTTAGGCAAAGATACTCATTGAATTTGAATAATTTTGTCGTCCATTCCATTCTCTATGATGAACTATGACCGCGGTGCGCTGAGCAATGATGAGTTGATTCATATTTACAAGGAGCTGTTAAAGCCCAGAATGATCGAGGAAAAGATGCTTGTCCTCCTTCGCCAGGGTAAAATAGCTAAATGGTTCTCCGGAATCGGGCAGGAAGCAATTGCTGTCGGTTGCGGACTGGCCCTGCAGCCGGATGAATATATCCTTCCGATGCACCGTAACCTGGGCGTTTTTACCACACGGAAGATTCCTCTGAACAGGCTTTTTTCACAGTGGCAGGGAAAGCCGGGAGGGTTTACGAAAGGCCG
>DAORHY010000357.1:0-3498 GCA_035438225.1 Bacteroidia bacterium | reverse complement strand
ATGTTTCAGTCGTAGCTTTTCAACCAGCCGCAGGTAATCGTTAAATTTATTTCTGATAATAAATGCTTCGAGCAAAGTTCCTCCGAGATAAACCGGAATACCGGCAGAGCGGTAGACATCAATTTTTTTCTCCAGGTTCGGAGTGATCATTGAACTGCCAAAACCCAGTTTAACGATGTCAATAAATTCAGCAGCTGACTCAATAAAATCTTCAGTTTGACGGATTCCCAACCCTTTGTCCATTACCATGGTCAATCCATGTTCACGCGGTTTGGTGGTCCTTTGTGGTACCTGGTCCAGAATAAAATTCATAATCGGTTTTTGTAATGATCAATCAACTCCAGCACATTACGGTCATTTTCCATAACGGGTGCATATTCAAAAATTGCGTGGCAAAGGTGTGGATTTTTATCGAGAGCGGATTCAAGTGTTTGATAAGATTCGCGGATGTGGCCGGTACTATAATGATAACAAGCCATGCGGTAAAGAATTTCAGCATCATCCGGATGATAAATCAGTCCGTTTTCAATTACCTCCAATGCTTCATCGGAACGATTGTCGACCATCAGCAGGTGTGAATATTCCAGCCAGATGTCGTGGTTTTCAGGTTCAAGTTCAAGGACCTTCTGGTAAGCTTGTTCAGCAGCAGAATAATTTTCCATGTGGTATTCTGCATCCCCCAGCGCAAACCAGAATTCAGCATTGTGATCATCCAGTTCAAGAGCCTTTTTGATGTACCGTGTCGCCTCAAACCAGCGCTCTTCATTTTGCAGGGTAATACCAATGCCCAACCAGGCTTCGGCAAGGTTGGGATCCAGTTTTGTTGCTTTTTTGTAATAATCCCTTGCACGGTGCAGGTCTTCCAGCTGTTCGTAACACTCGCCAATGTTGTAATAGGTCAGGGCATCCGGTGCTTCAAATTCAAAAGTTTTTTTGTAACATTCAATCGCATCTGCATACCGGCTCAGGTTTGCAAGCGTATTTCCTTTATTAAAATAGGCCGAAGAAAAATCATCCTTGATCACCAGGCAGTAATCGTATGCATCCAAGGCGTCTTCGAAACGGTTTATTCTGTTGTATACATTTCCAAGATTGTACCAGGCAGGAAACGAATAGGGTTGCATATCAATAAATTTCCTGTAGAAGTCAATGCTGTCCTGAAAACGCTCCGTAAATTCAAAACAAAAAGCAAGTTCATACAGAGCAACTTCATTTTCATGGTTGTCTTCCAGGCAAAGCGTGAGGTACTGAATAGCCTTGTCATAATCCCCCCAGCTTTCATAAACGTAGGCAAGGTTCAGGTATAAAAGATCGAGTTCATCAGCAAGCGGAATGGCTTTATTGAAATTTTCAATGGCCAGTTCAAATTTCTGTTGCTGGGAATAGATACTCCCGCGTATCATGTACAGATCCGGATCCGTGGGTGTAATCTGCTCCGCCTTGTCCAGGATCGCAAGGGCTTCATTGTAGCGGTCAACCATGGCGAGTAGTTGCGCTTCCCGGAGGAGAAATTCCATAGAAGCAGGATGTTGTGCCTGTGCAAATTCTACTACCTGCAATGCTTTTACAGGGTCATTTTTCTCGATATAATAATCGATAATGCTCAAAAAAGCTTCGACATCAAAGAAATATGCGTCTTTGTTGCGAATCATTTGCTCGTACCGTTCTATGGAATGACGAACCAGGCTGTTGTCGTCGCGCGGATTCAGAAATTCTTCTTCCATGCAAAAGGATTAAATCCCTTAAAAGAGATTGCTTTCCCCAAAGATAGGAAAAGCCGGTGAATTTCAATTTTGAAAATTTCAAGTTATTCACAGGATATGGTTAATTCAAGGGAATTTAGCGGTTTTTCATTTTATCGAAATCAAAGTGCTTCTTTAAAGGTTCCTGTGTACCTTCGCGAACACCCATGTTTCTCCGAAAACTCACCCTCATCAACTTCAGAAATTACGCTGAAGCAGACCTGTATCTGGATCCTTTTGCGAATGCTTTTACAGGCGGCAATGGTGAAGGTAAAACCAATTTACTTGATGCCGTGCATTATCTTTCGATGTGCAAGAGCTATTTCAATCCCATTGATGGACAAAATATTCGTTTCGGTGAAGACTTTTTTATGATCCAGGGAGTTTTCGAACTGGACCAGAAAGATGAACAGATCTATTGCGGAATAAAGCGCAATCAGAAAAAAGTGTTTAAACGGAATACGAAAGAATACGAACGCCTGGCTGATCACATCGGATTGTTGCCGGTGGTGATGGTTTCACCCACCGATACCAGCCTGATTACAGAGGGCAGTGAGGAAAGGAGAAAATTTCTGGACAGCATCATTTCCCAGTATGACAAACTCTATCTCGATGATCTGATCAGTTACGCCAGGGTATTGACCCAACGAAACAGTTACCTTAAACAGGCTGCGCAATCCCGGCATTTCGAAGCAGACGCATTGGCAGCCTGGGACCTGCAGCTGATCCGCCTTGCTGAAAAAATTCATTCTGTAAGAAGAAAATTTATCGGTGAACTCATCCCGATTTTCAAACACTATTATGAATTCATTTCAGGGGGCAAAGAGGAAATTGATATTCGTTATGAATCCCAGTTAAATGAAGGGGATTTTAGCAGGATGCTCGAAAATGCACAGGGCAAGGACCGTGCATTGCAATACACAAGTGTCGGAATCCACAAAGATGACCTGGTTTTTCTCATTCACGATGCTCCCGTAAAAAGATTCGCCTCGCAAGGTCAACAAAAATCTTTTCTTATTGCCCTCAAACTCGCACAATTTGATTTTATCAGTGCTGTCAAGGGAATCAAGCCGATTCTGCTCCTCGATGATATTTTTGATAAATTGGATGACCAGAGGGTAGCAAGGCTGATGGAACTTGTGAGCAAAGACAATTTCGGACAACTGTTGATTTCGGATACGCATCCTGAACGCATTCAGAAGATATTTAATGACATCGGCAGGAGCATCCGGTGTTTTCCGGTGAAAGAGGGTAGTGTTGCCGCAGAAAAACCGGAACCGAAATTAAATTAACCATCGGACTACAGGAAATTTAAAACTGAATCAGCATGTCGAAACGTACGAATGACCGGCCTATTAAAGCAGCCATCGATGAAATGCTGAACCAGTTTCATCTGAAGGAAAAAATGTTCCAGGTCCAACTCATCCAATCCTGGGAAAAAGTGATGGGGCCTTCCGTTGCACACAGGACGTCGGAACTGATGATCAGTAACCGGAAGTTGTTTGTGAACCTGAGTTCCGCCTCTTTGCGGCAGGAACTTTTTCAGGACCGGGATAAAATAGTACAGCTCCTGAACCAGGAAGCAGGAGCTGTAGTCATTGACGAAATTGTCTTTCGTTAAATATTTTCTGCCAGTGGGTAACCTTATGGTTCCGCCAAAAACAAGAAGCTGTTTTCAGAATCTTTCCGTCTGGGAGAAAAAGAAATTGCCTTCGAGGGTAGCATTTTCATCGCTGTCACTTCCGTGAACAGCATT
>DAORHY010000356.1:0-3558 GCA_035438225.1 Bacteroidia bacterium | reverse complement strand
CCGTCTTGCCGGTCTTGATTCTCCATTGCTCGACGAGAGTTCCGGAGTATCTTTTTTTAATGACCAGTTGTGGACCCATGTAGACAATACAAATTCTGTTATCTATCGACTGGATTCCGCCACCGGACTTTCTACTCAGGAAATATCAATCGTAAATACAGTGAATACAGATTGGGAAGACATTACAGAAGGCAATGGATTTGTTTTTCTTGGTGATTTTGGAAACAATTATGGCAATCGCACAGATTTGCGGATTTACAGGGTTGAGCAATCGCAATTCAGCGATACTTCTACGGTGCTTGTGGCTGATACTATCTTATTTTCTTATCCGGATCAGACAGATTTCACTCCGGCACTAAATGCAACACGATTTGATTGCGAAGCATTTTTTTACCGGGAAGATTCCCTGCATTTGTTTTGCAAGGACTGGGTGAATAAGGGAACAAGGCATTATGTTGTACCCGCAATTCCCGGGACTCATGTCGCAGCATTGCGGGATAGTTTTAATGTGAATGGACTGGTGACATCCGCAGCAGTGGCTTCTGACGGTGCAATTGTTCTGCTGGGATATGACAATGTGGTACCGGCGCCATGTTTTCTGTGGTTGCTGTATGATTATTCTGGAACTGATTTTTTCAGTGGCAACAAGCGCATGTTTTCACTCGGAACGGCATTGACCGCGGGCCAGGTGGAAGGCGTCTGTTTTCGCAACAATCATTATGGCTACATCACCAACGAACGTTTTCAGCAATTTGTTTTCAACATCGAACCCCAATTGTGGAGTTATGATCTTGGAACATTTATTTCCTCCCCCATCACTGCAGTCCAGGACACAAAACCTCAGCCACAGGAACTTTCAACCAGTCCGAATCCGTTTACAACTGAAACAATTGTACAATTGCCCGCAAATCTATTGCAGGGTTCTGTTTTTTTTCTCGTGAGTCCGGATGGTAAAATAATCCGGGAAGAAAAAATTTACGGCAATGAATTCCATATTCAACGGCAGTCGTTAGTTTCCGGGATTTATTTTTATCGTGTGATCCAGCCCGATGGTGTGGTTTACCAGGGAAAGGTAATTCCGGACTGATTTTTTTGGATTGAAAAATTTAGTTTTGAATATGTTTGCAACCTGCTTCTTCTGAGTTTTATTGCCTGATTTTGTGGTTTTATCATGGGCTTTTTGAATCTGTCGCAGAATTGCTTAATTTTATCTAAATAAATTTTAGCGATGAAAAAGACCCTCCTTGTTTTTATGGTGACATCATTTGTGTGCGTTTTCAGTGCTCGCAGTCAGTTTCGTATCGGGCCGGCAGCCGGACTGAACATTGCAACTTTATCCGGAACCGAACTTACCGTAGATTCCAAAGTCGGTTGGCATGGCGGTTTGTTTTTTGATTTCTCGCTCACAAAACATTTCAGTGTTATGGCCGCGGCATTGTATTCTACAAAAGGATATAAGTATGAGTTTGTTTCCACTACGTCCGCCGAGCCAATCGATACGGCAAGCGGAACGGCAACAATCACGGCCACGGTTGATGTGAATGCAACGCTGGGTTACCTGGATATCCCTGTTTTACTCACCTGGTATTCGGGGGAACACAAAGGGTTTATGATTCAGGCGGGGCCACAGTTGTCTTATTTAATTACAGACAATTCAAAAGTGAACACCACCGCAACCATCAGTGAGAACGGACAGGCGCCGCAACCGACAACACCGACAACATCAAATAAACTTGAATTTCATAAAACGGATGTGTCACTGGTCGGTGGAATCGGTTACAAGTTGCCCGCACTGTTAATGGTCTATGCGCGTGCGTCAACGGGTTTTGCAAAAGTACAGGACGGGAATTTTATTAAAGACCAAAATGCAGGCAACAATTTTGTGATTTCTCTTGGTGCGGCATTGGTTTTTGGTGCGAAATAGAACGATCTGAAGAGCAGGAAAACCTGAAATAAAAACAATTAAACGTTTGTTTTTATTTTTAACAGATCATCCGGAGTATCAATTGCAATGCTTTCGAGCGAAGTTACTTCTGCTTTGATCACATAGCCATTTTCGATCCAGCGCAATTGTTCCAGGGATTCGGTGATCTCCAGGTTGGTTTTGGAAAGCCTTGCGATTTCCAGAAGCACGTCGGCCCTGTAACCATAGATGCCTATATGCTTGTAATAGGTGGAATACTTGAGCCAGTCCTGCTCCGGGAAATTCCGGTTGTACGGAATCGGTGAACGGCTGAAATAGATGGCTTCGCAGCGTTTGTTCATTACCACTTTTACATTGTTGTGATTGAAAAGCTCATCTGTGGAAGTAATCTTTTTAACCAGTGTTGCAATCCGGGTGTCCGTCTGGTCAAAACAGGAACACAGCAGGTCGATCTGTTCAGGATGGATATAGGGTTCGTCGCCCTGGATATTAATGACAGCATCCCAATTCACTGTTGAATCTTTTGCAACAATCTCGGCGCAGCGGTCCGTGCCGCTTTGATGTTGGGGAGAAGACATGATTGCATGCCCGCCGAATTCAACAACATGATTAAAGATTCGTTCATCATCCGTGGCGATAATGACCCTTGACAAGCGAGTGCATTTGATGCATTGCTCATAGACACGCTGGATCATGGTTTTTCCGTCGATATCCGCAAGGGGTTTTCCTGGAAAACGCGTGGAGCCAAAACGGGCGGGAATGATGCCAATAATATTCATCTCAGTTTGAATGGTTGTGAACGCACAAAAATAGAAACAAAATGAATTTGCTGCCTTATAATTTTCAACAGAACCCCTTATTTATCCACGGTTTACAGGGTTAGGGCCAGTTGGAACACAAAGGTTCGTGGCGGCTGCATATCGGCCGGCCGCTGCATATAAATGTAATTCGTTAAATTTTTCACTATAAAAGTTGCCCTGAGTGTAGTATTTACCTGCCAACCTGCCCGAACGTCCAGCAGCAGGTCTCCGTGATCGTGTTGTTGACGGTAATGTTTAATGCCGAGACCGGGAGGGGAGATGGCATCGAAAAGGGTAGTCACGAAAATGAAATCGATATTTTCCATTTTGCTATTGTAACGAAGGCTGCTGCCGAATGAAAATTTCCGAAAGCTGAATTCAAGATCTGCTTTTCCCATGTGGCGAAAACGGTATTTGAGAAAATCTGTTGAGTCGCTGCCACGAACCTGTCCATACCCTGCTTTGGCGACATAAGCACTGTCGTAGGTGGTTTGTTTTGGATCAAGATAAGTATACCCAAGCATCAGGCTGGCTTTCAGATCGCCGGCAATATTGCCTTGTGCAAACAAAGATACATCCACGCCCCTGATTTTTGTCCTGCCTACATTCACAGAACTGAATCCCAACCCGCCCAACGGATCCGATCCCTTTCCCCACGCTGCAAATACAAATTCCATCATGTTTTCGTATTGACTCTGAAAAGCTGCAACATCCAGGTATCCTACCCAGTGACCCTGAGCAAACAATTGCCGTAAGCCTGCTTCTGCACTGTATCCTTTTTCCGATCGTAATCCATGATTCGGATCAATATACAATCAGCCTACCTTCGTCCTC
>DAORHY010000355.1:0-3573 GCA_035438225.1 Bacteroidia bacterium | reverse complement strand
GCCTGAACTCAGGAATTTCTCTTAAAGCCCTGCAGGTTTCAATTCCATCCATTTCCGGCATCATAATATCCAGAATAATAAGATCCGGTTTTTCCTTCTTCGCAATTTCAATTGCTTCCCTGCCATTTCCTGCTGTAAAAACGTTGTAACTCTCCTTCTTCAGATTGTATTCCATGAATTCAAGGATATCCGGCTCATCATCCACCAACAGTATTTTGTTCCGTACAGTACTCATTGTAAAATTTTCGTGAAATTAGCTCTAATCAGCCAGGGCAATGTTAAGTAAAAGTAAAGAAATAGTTAGGCACTTATAAAATCCAGCAGAATATCATCCACTGAACTGACAGGATCACACTGCTGTTATCACACAAATTCTTTGTTTTAGCGGTTATTGGTGAGCTTTTTCAGCAGTAGTTTAGCATTCTCATTTGATGGATTCAGCACCAGCAAGCGGTCGAGCAGTTTTTTCGCTTCCGCTTTTTTACCCAGGAAGAACTTTGTGCCAGCCCTGTTCAGAAGCGCCTGCTCGTTGTCCGGATCCAGAGCAAGGGCCTTCCCGTACATTTCATCAGCCAGTGAAACATCCTCTTTCATCGTCAGAATCAAGTATCCATAATTAATCCAGGCAGAAACATACTTTGGGTTTTCCTTCAGGATAAACTGGTAAGTATCAATAGCTGCTTTCATCTCCCCAGACTGTTGTTGAACGGACGCCAGTTTGTTTCTGAATTCAAGGTTGAAAGGTTCCAGATCTACCGCGCGTTGAAGGAAGCGATCCGCTTGTCTGAGATCACCTGTTTTATTGTGTGACTCTCCGATCCGGTAAGCAGTCCAGGCATCTTCGTTCGAAATTGATTTTTGTTTCAACCGTTCAAAAGCATCACCGGCTGCGGTTGCATAGGACACTACCCTTTCGTAATCATTTTTAAGGAATGACCAGCGAACCAGTTGGTGAAAATGAGTCCGGATGGAATCGGGGCTGGAATCGGAAATATAGTTCTTTGCAGAATCAAGAAAAGCAGGATTGGCAACAAACTTCTCAAAATAGTTGAGATAAGCAGTACCCAGAATTTCACGGTCAGGATTCTGGTTATTGATACAGGAAAGTCTTAGAAATTCCCGGATTCCGGAAACCTCTTTTGCAGCAATTTTTTTTCGGATGAAATGATCCGTAGCAGTCACATGTGGTATATCCATTGTTCCGTTCCGCGGCATATGGCAGGAAACGCAATTGTCCGACTGTATATCTCTCAGCTTCTGATTTTCAGTACATGCTTTCCCGGCAGATGCTTGTTTCACTATGGTTGCACCTGGAGTCGGAGAATGACAATTTTTACAAACCCTGTTGAAATGTTCGGTCGGTGACGACTTCACACTGATGTGAGGATTATGACAGGTGACGCAGGTAAGTGCATTTTTATATGGACGGAGGGAGTGCCCCCCTTCCTTCTCCTGTTCGGCTTTCCGTAAGGACACCTGGAAACACTTGCTCATTTTCAATCGTTCAGCATGCGATGCCATGATGTGTGCATCTTCATCACCCTTATAGACTGGCATGAATACATCCATCACATCGGTAAGCATCATGCCTGGACGAAAATCATAGAAAGATTTCCCCTTCTTCAGAACTGCATTTCCCTGAATATGGCAACGCTGGCAAACATCCAGTTGCATAGCAATCGGGAGTTTTGCAGGATTCACAATGCCATAATCAATCGATAAGGAAGTGTCAACCAATTCATGTCGTGCGATACGTTCTACATGCACGCTGCCCGGCCCATGGCATCGTTCACAATCAATTCCCCGGGGAATACCGGAATATTTATTCTCGGATCCCTCTATAATTTCCGGATAAGCATTGTGACAAGACATGCATTCCAATTCAATTTTTCTGGAAAACCGGCTGTTGAAACCACCTTCAAACCCCGGTGGCAGGTCCCAGGTACCTTTTTGGGTGAAGTAGGTTGCTGGAACCTGGAAGACATATCCGTTCACATTCATCAGGTGAGAATTCGTATGTTGGCCTGAACCGATGATGTAATCGATTTTTTCAGTTCTTTTAAAAGTCGTATCTCTTCCATCCATCCTGAACTCATCGATCATCAGAGCGTCATTTTTCCAATAGGGATAGTAGAATAATTTTTTTATTGTATCTGTAATCAGGGAATGCTTATCAAAACGCGCTGACGATTTGGCTTTCCCGGCAAAATCGAAAGACAAACCCATTCCTGTTTTAATAAAAGAATCGTAGATATCCGGGTGGCACTGACGGCATGTATTCATTCCCACATAGTGAACAGTATCGGATAATCCTGCATATGTATCTTGTTTTTTTGAGGATTCCTCTGAAAAATAATGACAGGATAAAATCTGAAAGAGCACGCATAGATAAACAATAACCGGTAAGCTGAAAAGCCTATGCAATCTATACGCTGTCGGACGGGACTTAACGATCATTCCGGCTAGATTTTTACTTCCGGATCAGTTGCATGGTATATTCATCATAATACTTTCCATGATCGTAAATCCAATCCAGCTTGAGTCCGCTCACTTCAAATCCCAGTTTCTTGAAAAGAGCGACACTGCTTTCATTGTCAACACGAACATTGGAATAGATCTGATGCAAATCAAGCATTTCGAATCCGTAATCTGTAATCAACCGCAGTGCTTCTGTTGCATACCCTTTCCCCCTGTCAGCTTTATCCGCAATCAAAATCCCAAGGCCTGCTCTTTTATTTTTAGGATCAAAATCAAACAAATCCACGCACCCGATACAATTGGTCTCGAAAGCCGGTTCGCCGTCAGCATCTTCGTACCGGATGTCTATCATCAGTCGCAATTGCTTATTTGTGTAAATATCCTGGTGAGCCTGTGTCACGAATTCATCAAGAATAAACCGTGAGAAAGGAACCAATGTTCCACTCACGCTCCATACTGAAGCATCATTTTCCCACCGGTACAGCAGATTGACATCTGTAGGTTCAAGGGCACGCAAATGAATTAACTGGCCGACAAGTTGCATAACGCTTTCTGGTTTACGATTATGGATTGCCAAATTTACAAATAGGAATTGGAATGCCGGAGGCTGGAACGCGTGAAGATTATGAACAATATTTCTGTATAAACAGGAAAAAAAAGTGATCCACCGACTATTATACTTCGACCGAACCTTTATAAACGAGCGTGGCCGGGCCTTCCAGAAACACCTGTTCAAATCCTTCGTTCTTTCTAAGGAAATATACTTTTAGTGTGCCGCCGGGAGCACGGACTGTACATGATTTTAAGTCCGGATTCAACATGCCCTTTTTCACAGCAGCCAGAACAGCAGCGGTAACTCCTGTGCCGCAGGAAAGAGTTTCCTCTTCAACTCCGCGTTCATACGTGCGGACGAAAAGTTCACCGTTTGTTTCCTGAATGAAATTGACATTTGTTCCATTGACTTTAAACTGATCGCTGTAACGAATCATCCTGCCTTCTTTCACGATATCGATTTCAGAAACATGTTCTGAAAAAACTACGACATGGGGCGATCCCGTATTGAGGAAATAAAAATTGCTGTCAGTTTCAACTGTT
>DAORHY010000354.1:0-3595 GCA_035438225.1 Bacteroidia bacterium | reverse complement strand
GGAAAACCTTGGTAACCTGGAAATGCATGATAAAAAAGTCAGGAGAAAAGGAAGGTAAACTTCCGGCTTCAGGATCAGTAAAAGTTGTCTCCAGCTTCTTTGGACCGTCCCACACCAGCGTATAATCAAATCTCCAATGCTCATTTTTTGTTTCAAAGGAAATATTTGCCAGTGCTTTTTCACGCGACACCAGGGGTTTCTGCTCCAGTATTCCATTATAGGTTGATTTCACGTCATCCAGTTTGTAAGCAAGGCGTATGCCAAGATTTTCAATCAGCTCATAATTCAGCATGACCTGAAAACTGTTGGAGTAAGAATCCCCATTTAAATTGTAGAACAAAATCCTGCTGGAATCACTGTATGAATCCATCACCAGCTGATTCATAAAATCCGTTCTGTAAAAATCGGCAGAGAATGAACCCTCGCGGTGATTGACTTCAAATTTCCAGGTGAGGTTGATCCCGTAATTCCAGGCTTTTTCCGGTTGTATTTCTTCCCTGACCAACATGTCACGAGAAGAAGCGAAACTGCTGATGTTATCGGCATACAAATAAGGTACCCGGAAACTTTTTCCGGTACTCAGACGCACCAGGAAGTTATCCGTAAAATTGTATTTCCCATGAAACCTCGGAGTAAAAACCCAGCCATACTTTTGATGATAATCCTCTCTCAAACCTGCCACCAGTGTGAGCCGGTCAACATGATTGTACGTGTATTCAAAGAAGATCCCCGGTACTGCTTCTTCTGCCAAAGGTACCTGTGCGTAGTTATACGTCTGTTCAAGGTCTTCATACCTGAAAGCTACGCCGGCTTTGTACTGGTGCTCAGACTTCCAGAGAATATTCTGGTAGATGCTCTGGAAGTAAAACGTCTTTTGCGTTGCATTGTATGACTTCAGGCCAAAAGAAGAATTCATGTCGTGCACAGTAGCCTGAACAATATTTCCAATGCTCTTGAACGGAGTTTCCGGAAAAACAAAACCCAGTTTACCATAGACTTCGAGCCGCCGGGTTTCAATGGAAGTCAGGTACGGATGTGGATGCGGACCCGGGTTAACAATCGAGTGCAACTGTCCTCCCTCCCGCTTGTCAGCAAGAAACCGGACCCCCAGCTGCGACTCCAGTTTTTTACCGCTATGGTAATTCCATCGGTTGTACACATTGAACTGTTTGTTGTGCATCATGTCCAGAAAACCATCTTTGTTTCGATCGATATTCCGGTCCATGTAATTCCCATGGAGAAACAACAGGGTACTCCATTTTGAATTCACTTTTTGTTTATAGAATGTATTGATTTCAGCATTGCCATTTTCTTCTCCAAAAAGGTTGAGATGGAATTTTGGCGTCGTCGTTTCTGCAGGCTTTTTAAACTCAACATTGATCTGTCCCGTTGTGGATTCGTACCCGTTCACCACAGAACCGGAACCTTTGGTCACCTGTATGGATTCCATCCATGGACCCGGAATAAACGAAAGTCCGTAGATGGCAGCTATCCCGCGCATATTCGGAATATTCTCCGTCATCAGTTGAGAATAAATTCCGGCCAACCCGAGAAGTTGAATTTCCTTTGCTCCGGTAACGGCGTCCTTGTACGATACATTCACAGTAGGACTGGTTTCAAAAGCCTCTGACAAATTGCAACAGGCAGCCTTCAGAATTTCCTTTTCGCTGATCCTTTCAACATTTAAAGGGTTGATGGTTGAAAGTCCGACAGCTTCCTGTTTTGCTGCAACCTGTACTTCTTTGAGATCAACTGATTTTTCCAGTCGTAGATGAAGTTCGGCATTACTGTTCACAAGGATGGTGTCGGCTTTATATCCTACGAAACTAACCACCAGTTTTGCTGGATATGCATCTGCACTTCGGAGTGTAAACCGCCTCTGTTGATCCGTTGTCGTTCCGTCAAGGGAGGGCAGCCAGTAGAGATTTGCTCCCGTTACCGGCATTTCCATTTTCATGTCCTGGTTCCATTCCACAACTACTCCCGTTAATGTGGATTGTGAAAAAGAAGAATAGGAATAGAGCAGGAGAACGAATATTAAAATTTTTCGCCGGAAACGGCAACCGTCCGTTTTGTAATTCTGTTTTATGAAATTTGGATTCATCGATCATTTTTTTTGAATACATGAATAAAAAACAACCCCGGCTCACAATAGAGCAAAGGAAGCTTCCCCCGACAGGCTGGGTACATGCAATCAAATCAGTAATCGGTGCAGGCTGAATAACAAAGCAGTTCCTCCACGAACATCGGGAGGCGCTTTATTCAAAGAAGAAGTTTGAAAAGCAGTAACGGGAAATTCCGGAACGGAAAATTCAGGAAGGGAAAAGAAGTCAACCTGCAGCGAAATGCTATACTTCAACACACTTGCATTCACTTCAATTTTATGATAGGAAATCGTCAGCTCACAGCACTTGGTTTTAATCCCGGTTTTTGGTGCCTTATGACAAACACTTTTCGTCTTCGCACAACAACCTTTGTGTTCAAAAAGAGAAATTTGTTTTGTAGAACTTGACAAACAAGTATGCACAGCTAATACAACTCCGGAAGAAGAAACCAGGATGCTGGTAGCTAGCAAAAAAGCAAATACTTGTCTGAATGTGCTATTCATTATTCCTGCAAAGTTACACCAAGACCTGATAAAGAAGATGAAAATTCGGAGAATTTATTGTAAAACTATGATCCCTCTCCCCAAAACTGCCTTTTCACCCAGAATTCGATAAAAATAAATTCCCGTCGCTAATCCCTGAGTTTGAAGCAGATCCATCCGTCCAGGATTTAAAGCCCTGTTCAGCACCAAATTGCCGGATTCGTCGTAAAGAAGAAACTGGTATCCGTTTCCATCGGTTTCTCTGATCACCTGAACAGACCTTCCGGCAAGAACCGGATTTGGATAAACGATAACATTCCCGGTAGTAAATTCTTTGATCTCGTCGCAAATGTCGAAATAGATCCGGACAGTATCGCTATTTGTACAACCGTTCGTGTCCGTTACAAAAACAAAATAATCACCGGAATCCGGAGCCATCGATGGCGAGAATGCAAGGAAGGTCTGATCGACAGATCCATCCTGCCAGAGGTAATAATTAAAGCCCGGGCCGGCATCCAGCAATACTTGACTGGTATCACAAGTCAGCGAATCAGGGCCAAGCGAAATTGTGGGCAGGTTATTGACTGTGACGGTTACAGTATCAGAACTTTTCGCACATCCATAATCACTCAGCATTGAAAAATAATAACTGCCGCTTGAGTTTACCAGGACATTCGGAACAGTATCGCCTGTGGACCATACATAATTATTGCCGGAAGGCGCGGTTAACTGAAGCTGCCCACCGATGCAAAAGCTCAGTGGACCGGACGCATTCACATAAGCCGGCCAATTATCTACTGTCAGGAGGAACAGATCAGAGAATGAAATGCAACCGTTAACATCGGTCACCCGGAGCTGATAATTATTCTGATTGTGCAAATAGATGAACGAATCAACCGCTCCGGAAATAATTTGCATCCCCATAGTGTTTTCCTCCCACCACTGATAAGTATAGCCTGTATCCGGTGTCGCCAATCGGAAACTGTCACCAGGACAAATGGTTGCCGG
>DAORHY010000353.1:0-3631 GCA_035438225.1 Bacteroidia bacterium | reverse complement strand
CACCGGGTCGATATTCAGATGCGGCATTGCGCCATGACCACCCTTACCCTTGACACGAACATAAATTTCATCGGTACTGGCCATGTACAGACCCTTACGGAAGCCGATTTTCCCGGCTTTGATCTGCGGCATCACATGTTGACCAATGACTGATTGCGGAACCGGATTCGACAGGACGCCTTCCTGAATCATGAGGGATGCCCCACCGGGTAATTTTTCTTCCCCGGGCTGAAAGATAAATTTTACACTCCCTTCAAATTCATTCCTCAACTGGTGCAGTATTCGTGCAACGCCCAACAGGGAGGCAGTATGGACATCGTGTCCGCATGCATGCATCACACCGGCATTCCGGGAAGTGTACTCTTTTTTATTTGTTTCCTGGATCGGAAGCGCATCCATATCCGCACGCAGGGCCACCACTTTTTTCACAGGGTTTTTTCCTTCGATCATGGCAACAACACCAGTATCGGCCATGCGTTTAAAATTGCTGATTCCGAATTCAAGCAATTTCTTTTCGATGAATTTTTGAGTCTCCGTTTCCTTGAAACTCAATTCAGGATGCATGTGTAAATGCCTTCTGCATTGAACAATTTCCGGATGGTGATCCCGGGCAAGTTGTTTGATTCTATCAATAAGATTCATCAGTCTATTTAATTCTGTTTTAGAAGATCAATTATAAATGCCGGGACATCCACAACAAGCTCAGAAATCTAGTCCGAGTGAAAAATAGAACCGGTACGGAAGGACTTCTCTGTTTTCAACTCCCCAGGCCCAGTCGGCACGAAGGAAATAACCCAACAAACGGCTTCTCAGTCCGAAACCAAATCCACCGACAATCGGTTCATTCTGGCTGGTAACGGTGATGAGAAAGGGTTGCTGGAAGATCACTTTTTTATTCAAAGCGTTTGTCGAATCGTACGGTGATACTCCATTCCATGCCGTACCAATGTCACCAAAGCCAACCACCTGGAAGTTCCGGATGAAGTCTGATTTGATCGGTCTGTTCAGAAGATACCGGAAAACCGGAACGCGGATTTCGCTATTGATCAAAGCGAATGAATTTCCATTTCGGATATTTTGTTCAAATCCGCGCAGGTTTGTTGCCAGGGCCTGGAAATAATAGTTCTGGCTGAAATCAATTGGTGTTTCATTGTTGAACCTTGGAACAAGCCAGTTATCCGTAGATCCCAGGTAATAGATTATGCGTTCTTTTCCGAAACTTGTTCCGGCAGCCAACCGGTTTGCCCAGATGATTTCACGATGAATCTTTTGATAATGGCGAACATCTGCTCCGGCTACAACCATGCCTGTTTTGGAAATATCAGCCTGCTTGTAATATTCTCCAAAAATTTTAAACCTTGTACCATTGAACAGGTTCACTCCGGTCGGCAAAGTATTGTCAAAAACATATTCGACACGGCCACTCATCCAATGGAGAAACTGATTTGGAAATGTGAGCGAATTATAATCCGTTGCCAGTGCCACGAGGCGGTCATTCCGATAGGCGATGGATCCCCGAACGGCAGAAACATCACTGAAAGGCCACTTCCCTGAAAACCGCATCTCATGTGAATGCAGTTTTGCACCGTATTCAGGAAGGAGAAGGGCCTGCCGGTAAAAGGTTACCTGTTTGTCAAACCTGTTCTTCAGGTTTTCATAACTGAGGAAATATTCGTTAGAATTCAGATCGCCTGCCAGTTTGAATCCACCGGTGATCCTGAAATCTTCCATCAGATCGCTGATTCCCAATTTAAAGAATCCATTCAGACCGGGGTTGTAATAAATGGCGCCACCACCGGTGAACAATTGATAACTTTGATTCAGTAGCGTATTGTCCAGCTGGCTGACAAAATATGTAGAAGAGAAAGCCGTTTCATAATTTCTTTGTTTCGGAAGAGCCGCTACAGAATCTATGTTTTGAGGTGCCTGATCACCGGATATGTCTTTCTGCAACTCCCTGTTTTCACTTTCCCTTTTCTTATCCTTTTTACTCTTCGATTTCGGAAAATCACTTTGAAAAACATAATTCTCGATATCCACCGAGTTCGAATCAACAGGAGCAGTTGGTTGCTGTTCGGAGGGCACTGCATTCTGGTCTCTGCCTTGCTGAACCGGGACAGATAAACCCGACTTTCGTTCTTCTTCGTTGCGGTAAAGTGTTCTGAGCGGTACTCCTGATGATAGAGCAGGTTTTGAAATTCTATCAACTTTCAGTCGTAAACGGCCGTCTTTCAAGAAAATCTGACTGACAGTTGTTTTGGTAAAATTGACATCCTGTGATACAATATTTCTGGAATAATTCGTAAGCGGATAATTCTCGACAATCATCCGGTAATGTTCCACAGTATCGACATAGGCCAGTGCGCTGTCAAGATTGGCAAGATACCGGTTTACAATTCCGTTTTCGTCGCTAAGGTATGCGATGTGTGCAGAATCATAGGGCATTGGCTGAACTTCGTTGTAATCCGGTGTGTTCGTGATTCGCCGGAGCAGTGTGGATTTAGAACGGTAGTCGTAGAAGAAAACATCGTAATTGGTTCGAGGAGGGAGGACCGATTTTTTATCTGCTTCCAGTGTATCATTGATCCGGTTGGAAGAAAAAACGATGGCAGACGAATGGTTGATAAATCTCGGATGCATGTCATCGTAAAAATCTTTGGTGATTTGCTCGAAAGTCCTGGTCCGCAGATTGTACACAAAGATGTCACTTTGTCCTTTTTGTACTGCCGACATCACGAGCAGTAAACCGTCGTCAGAGTAAGCGAAATCCAGAACTTTTTCAAAATTGAACAACTTTCCTTCTTCGTACTTTTTAGATTCCATGGAATAGGTCCCCAGCCAGAGGAAACCTTTTCTTTCGCGGATGATAGAAAACAATTTACCGGTTGGATGCCAGGCGATCACCGGAAATGAAGGGTCTGTTTCCTGTGTGTACGAACGGTAGCCGCCTTTCAGAATTCGTTTTGTACACTTCCTTTCCGCATCGAACAATTTCACCTTGTATTTTCCAAGGTCATTGCTGACATATACACTGTACCTTCCATCACTGCTGGTGCGCAACTGTGAATAAAGGACAGTTGGCCGGGGTCTTTTCATCAGTCCGCGAGTGGTCACTGAATCCCTGTTTGCATCGCTCTGAGCGTAGGTACTCAGCATAGCATCTTTCCAGTTTCTGGACAGCTCCTTAATGTTTAAACCCAGCACGTACATAAACCCGCTCTCAATATTTCTGTTCACGCGGGTCATATAGAGCAGGTTTGAAACCGAAGACTCTGAATACGTATCGACAATGTATTTCCAGACTGAATGCCCGGCTATCTGCGCATCGGTACCGGTGAGGTGATTGAACTTCAGATATTTTTTACTGACAACACCGTCTCTTACGCGATTATCGAGATCCACATCCCAGTTGATTGATACATAAGATACAAGGCCATTGATGTACCAGTCGGGAAGTGTAAGTAACGCCGAATTCTGAATCCTTTCTTTTACATCGCCTCCATACATGATCTGATCGATGAGCACCCTGGCGATACCGGCACGTATCTGGCGACGGAATTTTTCGTGGTCGCCAGTGAAATAAAGGAAAACTTTATTCCCGACAATTTTTGTGATGCCACCTGTGTTATTA
>DAORHY010000352.1:0-3644 GCA_035438225.1 Bacteroidia bacterium | reverse complement strand
TACTGGGGTCATTCTGCTTTTCGTTCGCTTCAACAGGAAATTATCCTTTCTGTGCTTTCCGGAAGCGATACTCTGGCATTGATGCCAACCGGAGGCGGTAAATCTATTTGTTTCCAGGTACCTGCTCTTGCCCGGGAAGGATTGTGTCTTGTCGTTTCGCCGCTGATTGCCCTGATGAAGGATCAGGTGGAACACCTGAAGACAAAAGGCATTCCGGCAGTTGCAGTTGTTTCCGGAATGAGCAAAAATGAAATTGACATAGCCCTTGACAATTGTATTTATGGTAAGGAAAAATTCCTGTACCTGTCTCCCGAACGGTTGAGTTCTGATCTTTTTATTGCCCGTTTGCAGAAAATGAATATCAACCTCCTCGCTATTGACGAAGCGCATTGCATCTCACAATGGGGATATGATTTCCGCCCTTCCTACCTGAAAATTTCTGAAGTCAGGGAATTGCTTCCGGGCGTTCCCGTACTTGCGCTAACAGCATCGGCAACTCCGGATGTACAGGAGGATATTCAAAAAAAGCTCAACTTTAAAAACGGACAGGTATTTAAAAAAAGTTTTGAAAGGAAGAACATTTCTTACATGGTGCTGCATGAAGAAGACAAACTACAGCGCATGCTTAAAATCATGAGTAAAATTCAGGGCACCGGAATTGTGTATGTTCGTACCCGGAAAAAAACCCGTGAAGTAGCAGCTTTCCTCCAGCGGAATTCAATCCGTGCTTCCTTCTATCATGCCGGATTAAGTGCGGATGAACGCAGCAAGGTTCAGGATGACTGGATGAAAGGGAAAGTGCGTGTGGTCGTCTCCACCAATGCTTTTGGAATGGGAATAGATAAAAGTAACGTCCGGTTTGTTATCCACCTGGATATTCCGGACAGTCTGGAAGCCTATTATCAGGAAGCCGGACGTGCCGGAAGGGATGACCAGAAATCATATGCTGTACTTTTGTACAACGAGAGTGACCGTATCGAATCGGAACGGCGGCTGGAAATGAGTTTTCCGGAAGTTCAATCCATCCGCACGACTTACCAGGCGCTTGGAAATTTCTATCAGCTGCCGGTCGGTTCCGGGAAAGGAGTCAGCTTCAGCTTTGATCTTTCAGAATTTTGCACCGCTTACAATCTGCAAATATCAGAAGTCTTTAATTGTTTAAAAGTACTGGAACTGCAAGGACTCATTGCTGTTTCCGAATCCGCTGATTTGCATGCCCGGCTCAGGATCACAGCAACTGCACAACAACTTTACGAATTCCAGGTAAAAAATCCACGTACCGACCATTTCATTAAAGTCATCCTTCGTTCTTACGAAGGACTATTCGATGACTATGTAATGATCAAAGAAAGCGAAATTGCTGTACGTGCCGGAATTTCCACCGAAGAAAGCAAAACATTATTACGGCAGCTTAGCCAGTTAAAGATGCTGAATTACATTGAATCAAAAGATACGCCCCAGATCACATTCACGGAAGAAAGACTGGACCAGAAGGACCTCCACATCTACCGTGAAAATCTTGCCGACCGGAAGAAGCGGTATCTCCTCCGTCAGAAAGCCATGTTGAATTACGCGTCCTCCATGGAAAAATGCAGGAGCCTGATGTTATTGAATTATTTTGGCGAGGAATCGCGAAACCGGTGCGGCATCTGCGATGTATGTCTTCAGCGGAATAAAATCGGAATCAGTGATCTCGAATTCGAAAATATCACCGACAGGATCAGAACACACCTAAAAAATGGGACAATCTCTCTCGAAGAACTTGTCAGTAAAGTAGATGATCACCGGGAAGAGCATGCTTTAAAAGTGATTGAATGGATGATAGACAATGCAAAAATCAGGTATGTCAGGGGAAATGAGTTGGAATGGACAAATGATGCGAACCGCTGAAACCTTTTGCTCTTCCGGTTGGCTTGTTTTTCATTCTGAATTTATCCGATGAAACTAACGTTATCCTTTTACCGAAGGCAGGATGTTGTCCGGGTTGCAAAAGAGCTGCTGGGGAAATCGCTCTGCACCGGGTTTGACGGTCAGGTAACGGCTGGAATCATTACCGAAACCGAAGCTTATGCCGGGACTACGGATCGTGCTTCCCATGCATTTGGCGGCCGGCGTACCAGTCGTACCGAAGTGATGTACAGAGCCGGGGGTGTTGCGTATGTTTATTTATGTTACGGTGTACACTCCCTTTTTAACATTGTTACCAACGAAGAAGATATTCCACATGCCGTATTGATAAGAGCCATCTATCCGACACAGGGAATGGATAGGATCCTTCAAAGAAGAAATATTTCGAAAAAAAAACCCGAAAAAATTTGTCCGGGACCCGGGACAGTTTCGACAGCACTTGGAATTCATTATTCCCAAAGTGGTTTGAGTCTCGTGGAGAATACAATCTGGGTAGAAGATATGGGTTTAACGATTCCGGAGAAGCAGATCCTGAAAAGCCCGCGTATCGGGGTTGACTATGCGGGGAAAGATGCCCTTCTGCCCTATCGCTTCAGGATTCCCTCCGGAATTCTTTTTGTGTAATTTTTCTTCTCGGTATTTTCAGGTTTCTTTGCATCCATTATGAAGAATTTTTCCAGATTAATATTATTGCCGAAAAAGGAAAGGTCGCTGATGCTCTTTCATCCATGGCTGTTTTCAGGAGCAGTAAAAAAGACAGAAGGCCAGGTGGCGGAAGGTGATATCGTTGAAATTTATTCTTCCGATAACCGTTACCTTGCTACCGGCCATTTTCATGAGGGGTCTATCAAAGCAAGGATTTTCTCTTTTACCGAAACAACAGCAGACTTTTCATTCTGGAAAACGAAATTGGAAGCAGCCCATTCCCTTCGTCAACGCCTTGGACTTACGGACAATCAACACACGACAGTATACCGATTGGTTCATGCCGAAGGAGACGGACTTCCCGGACTGGTTATTGATATTTATGGAGATGCAGCAGTAATCCAGACCCATACCAGGGGAATGAACAAGCTGGTTCCGGTGTTTTCGGATGCCCTCCGGGAAATTTTCAAAGGGAAATTAAGTACTATCTACGATAAAAGTTCCGATGCACTTGGCAAACAGGCGATTGCTTCTAATCCCAATCACTTTTTGCTTGGCGATAAACCGGAAGGGATAGTCAAAGAAAATGGGATCTCCTTTTTTGTGAACTGGGTAGAAGGACAAAAAACCGGTTTCTTTATAGACCAGCGGGAAAACCGTGACCTGTTGCGCCGCTATGTCACTGGTAAAAATGTGCTGAATACATTTTCTTACTCCGGTGGGTTTTCCATGTATGCACTTACGGCACCGGCGAATCTGGTGCACTCAGTTGACAGCTCCAAAAAGGCGGCAGACTGGGCACTTCACAATGCTGAATTGAACACTGTAACTTCCAGGCATTCATTTTTTACAGAAGATGTTTTTGATTTCCTCAAAAAGTCGGATCAGTTTTACGATGTCATTATCCTGGATCCGCCTGCATTTGCTAAGCACCTGAGTTCGGCGGACAAGGCTACCATCGGTTACAGGAATCTGAATGCCGAAGGATTCAGGCGCATCGCTCCGGGTGGAATCCTGTTTACTTTTTCCTGTTCCCAGGTCATAGACAAAATGCTTTTCCGCAAAATCGTTTTTCAGGCAGCTGCACAATC
>DAORHY010000351.1:0-3673 GCA_035438225.1 Bacteroidia bacterium | reverse complement strand
TTACTTTCACGTATTTTCCTTTGACGGTCGGAGGAGGCGTTTTCTCCATGATCGGCAGGATGTAATCATTGAGTTCAGATGTCTTGATTTTTTTTATCCTGTTTTCGTACACGTGTACGGCCATCTCCAATGCTTTGTGAATACGTTGTTTGTCATGTACAGAAGTGAACACAATCGGCACGTCTGTGAATGGAACAATTTTCGATTCAATCATCTCCGTATATTTTTTTACGGAGTGTTGATCTTTTTCCATCAGGTCCCATTTGTTCACAATAATGACAACCCCTTTTTTATTCCGCTCAATCAGACTGAAAATAGCGAGATCCTGGGCATTGATACCGCTTTGTGCATCGATCATGAAGAGGCAGACATCTGCTTCTTCAATCGCGCGGATGGAACGGAGCACAGAATAATATTCGAGGTCTTCCTTTACCCGGTTTTTTCTGCGGACACCTGCCGTGTCAACAAGGAGAAAATCATGACCGTACTTTGAATAGCGCTGGTGAATTGTATCGCGTGTGGTTCCGGCCAGCGGAGTTACGATGCTTCTTTCTTCACCGGTCAGCATATTGAGAAGGGAAGATTTGCCAACGTTTGGTTGCCCGACAATAGCAAAACGCGGAAGACCTTCGGTTTCGTCAACAAATTCTTTCGGAAGTTCTTTTACAAGGTCATCCAGCAATTCACCTGTTCCGCTGCCGCTGATGGATGAAATGCAATACGGATCACCCAGTCCCAATTTATAGAAAACTGCAGAATCCGGTATTCGCTGTGGGTTATCAACTTTATTTGCGACAATGAAAACTTTCTTCTTTGATTTCCGGAGGACTTTTGCCATGGCATCATCCAGATCGGTGATCCCCAGTTCCACATCCACAACAAACAACAGCAAGTCTGCTTCCTCAATGGCAACTTCAACCTGGCGGCGAATTTCTTCTTCAAAAATATCATCCGACCCGCGGACATAGCCGCCGGTATCAATCACTGAAAATTTCTTCCCGTTCCACTCGGCATGCCCGTAATGACGGTCGCGTGTAACACCGCTGTGCTCATCGACAATCGCTTTCCGCGATTCGGTGAGACGGTTGAAGAGGGTTGATTTCCCAACATTCGGACGACCTACTATGGCAACAATGGTAGACAAGGGTATTTTGGATCAGTATTGATAACACCGAAATTAAAGTAAAATAGCCGAATTGCTTCGGCTATTTTTTAGGTAGCGGGGACAGGACTCGAACCTGTGACCTTTGGGTTATGAGCCCAAGCTATTCTGTATTGATACAACCTTATATGTACTCATTTGGAATACGTTAGCCCAATATTCGTGAAAATAGAATCACTAAAAATTGAGTAAAACTTCAAAATGTTGTGCCTATGTTGTACCTTTGAAGTGTTAATTGAGTTGGAAATAAAAGAACGTTAATCAATGTCTTCGGTAAAAGTAGTACTTAGAAAGAAGATTCGCAAGGATGGCACATATCCCCTTGCTATCAGGATTACTAAAGATCGGACTTCATCATTTGTTTTCATTGGTCAATCTATTCATGAAGATGATTGGGACGAGGCTAAACAACGTGTTCGAAAATCACATCCCAATTCGGCTCGTCTGAATAATTTTATCTTAAGCAAACTTGCGGAAGCAAACGATAAGCTATTAGAGCTGCAAACGCAGAATGACACTATCACTCCTAAGGCCGTTCGAACGGGATTGAAACCTAACACCAATGGTTCCAGTTTTTTCTGCTATGCCGAATCGTACTTGGAAAATTTTAAAACCGCAGGCAAGTACAACCGCTTAAATCCTGACCAGTCACGACTTAAACAGTTCAAAGAGTTCCTTGGCGATAAAGACATCAGTTTTCAAGAAATCAACGTACCTCTGCTGAATAAATTTAAGGCATGGCTAAAAGGAAAAAAGGAAGCCTCTGACAGATCAATTGTAAACAATCTCATTATTATTAGAACGATTTACAACCTTGCCATTAAAGCTAATGTGGCAGATCCGAAACATTATCCATTTGGCAAGGAAAAAATTCAAATTAAATTACCGGAGTCGATAAAAATTGGGTTGACAATGGCAGAGGTAAATGCCATTGAAAACTTGGATTTACAAAACAAGCCAATCCTAAATCATTGCCGTAACCTTTGGTTGTTCTCTTTTTATTTTGCAGGAATGCGTATATCCGATGTGCTTCGGTTACGATGGTCCGATTTTCAAGATGACCGCCTCACCTACAAGATGGGAAAGAATGCGAAGACGGGTTCTTTGAAATCTTCAGATAAAGCTTTGGCGATTTTAAAGCAATATACATCTAGTCAAAGATCAAAAGATGACTTGGTGTTTCCAGAGTTGAAGTCTCTGAAAAATCTAGACAACGCCTATCTTGTACAGAGGAAAATCTCCCATGCTGTTAAACGGATAGATAAAAACTTAAAAGTAATTGCAGAGCTTTCAAAAATTGAAAAGAAGCTAACTATGCACATTGCGCGGCATACGTTTGGGAATATTTCAGGGGATAAAATTTCTATCCAAATGCTTCAAAAACTGTATCGCCATTCTTCGATTACCACAACAATCGGATATCAATCAAATTTTATTCATAAAGATGCTGATGAAGCATTGGAAGCTGTTTTGAATTCATAGCCTTTCACTCGCTCTAAAAATCCAAAAGTTCTTAGGCAAATCAAGGCGCAATCAAATTGTTTTTATCAGCTTGAAACTGTAGGTAGAATCCTTCAACCTGACTTCTAAATAATAGACACCACAGTGTAATTCCGAAACATCAAATTCGTTTTCGAATGCACAATTATCAGAATATAAAACAACTCTTCCAACTTGATCCAATAATTTAATCTCATTTATTTTTAATTCGGCTGATTTTATTCTGAGCTGATCCTTAAACGGATTGGGTGATATTGAAATATTGCGAATCTCATTGGCAGACTCAATATACAAACAAGTTTCAAAGTAAACATTTACTGAATCTGTTACTGAACATCCTGCGTAATCGGTTTTTGTCACAGTGTAAACAAGTGTATCGTCATAGCTACTGGTTGCAACATTGGTAGAGTAAGAACTTCCGTCCTGCCAAAGATAGTTGTAATACTGGTTCCCAGCTACAAATTGAATAGAATCACCAGTGCAAAGAGTGGTGTCGTTGCCTAAATTGAGTTGCGGCAGAGCTGTTATCAAATTGTAAATGTTGGAGGTGTCTATGCCACACTCATTAGATGATGTATAGTAATAAGTACCTGGCTGTAGGCCCGGAATGTTAAAGATGATTACGCTATTCGAATAGTAAGCAGAATTCCTATACCATGTATACTGCCTGTCATAAATTGTATTTGAGAAATCGGTTGATAGACACATGTCGAAATTTCCTGTGCATTGCGTTATTGTAACATCATTAGTTGCACTTATTGTTGGGTTCGGGTATTTGTATGCGTTAAAATACGGCAAGAGTTCAGATCGATTGAATACATCGGATAGAGTAACAAAATAAGTGCCCGTCGTGTCAATTGTAATGCTTTGACTTGTCTCTCCTGTATTCCACAGATAATTGAAACCACTTGGCGCGGTCAACGTCAATGAATCACCTTCACAAAATGAATATAATCCATTGGATGATTGAATTTGTTCAGTTGAAACTTTGTCTATTTTTGTTTTGATGAA
>DAORHY010000350.1:0-3708 GCA_035438225.1 Bacteroidia bacterium | reverse complement strand
CACCTCTGTGCTCACAGCTTTGCTCACCTATTGTCTGGCGCCGCTTGTGGTTACACAACCGCAGTGGCTGGCCTTGTTAATTGTGGTGACGATTCTGGTTTTTACGGAAATGAAAGACGAGTTCATCTCCGTATCAAAAAAATTCGGCAAAGCTGAATTCGTCACACTTGCAAAATTTATCCTGATTGCCGGAATTATCCTGCCCAACCTGCCGGACGAACCGGTATTCTCCACGCTCACGATCACTCCTTACAAAATGTGGCTGGCCATCGTGGTCGTTTCCGGAATCTCGTACTTCAGTTACCTGCTGCAGAAATTTGTCTTTCCAAAATCCGGAATCATTCTTTCGGGAATTCTCGGTGGCTTGTATAGCAGTACTGCAGTATCCCTTATTCTGTCGCGTAAGAGTCATGACAAACAAGGATCTCCAAATGAATATGCTGCCGGAATATTGTTTGCAACCTCGGTGATGTACATCCGGATATACCTGATCGTACTCATCTTCAATGCAGAGCTGGCCGCAATTCTGCTGCCCTACCAGTTTTTCCTGTTAGTAGTTTCGCTGGCCTGTGGGTTTGTTGTTTACCTGCGTAAGCACAAATCCGTTGCCGGCACAAACAGGAACGAGCTTACTCAAAAGAACCCACTCGAGTTTCGTGTCGCCCTGGGATTTGCACTGTTCTACGTAGTCTTCTCGTATCTGCTCACATTTTCCGAATCACACTACGGTGAAAGCGGACTTAACCTCCTGAGTTTCCTCGCGGGCTTCGCGGATGTTGATTCTTATGTCATGAACCTCGTACAGGGAAAATTTGCTTTTAGTAATCTCCTCATGACTGCTTATATCGTCAGAACGGCAACTTCAAACAATTTTATTAAAATGTGTTACTGCCTTTGGCTTTCCGAAAGGCAAACACGGCGTTTGCTTTTCATTTCTTTTGGAATTATTCTGCTTGCAAGTATTCTGGTTATTTTTTGGCTGAATTGAACAGGGTTCGTTGTTGAGAGAATTAATATTTCAGCAGGCACCTGCAGCTTTTGTGTTTCCCAATAACTAAACTTTAGAGTGGGGTTTTTTATTTCCGAAGAAGATTTTGATGGGGGGGACCTGTTACGCTGACAGCTTGAAACTATGTTTAAGTATAGCCTTCTGAATTGCGCTGGTTAAAACGGAGCCCTCGAAAACCTGCTTGATCACTTCTCCGCGACCCTCTGCGAAAATACGCTGCACACTCTGCGGTGAATAAAATCGCGAGTACAAACTAAAAGTCTATTTACGATGAAAGAAAATGAAACCGCCACTGGAATTATCGGCGCAGCCATACAGGTGCATTCGGCATGGGGTCCTGGATTGATGGAAAGTACATACAAAAGTGCCTGTGTCTTGTTCTAACGCAAAATGGATGGAAAGTTGAAAAGGGAAAAGCCATGCCATTGTTTTTTTGAAAAAGTTAAATTAGCGTAGGGTTATAGGATACATCTATTCGTTGAAAATAGAGTCGTAATTGATTGAAAAGTGTTGATGTATTAAACGAGACTCATCTCGAGCAAACGTTAATTTATTTAAAACTTAGGAATTATAGATTGGGACTGTTATTGAATTTTAATGTCCCTTTATTGAAACAAGGAATAAAGCGATTCACGAACGGTATGTAATAATATTTTCAAATACGGAATGGATGAATGATTATTGAGTTTTGTTCGTCAGTTTATTAATGCCCCCGGAATTATTGTACGGCACTTTTAAGAAAAAAAGTTTTGCACCCTGTAAACCTTTCTTCCCGGGATAACGTGTTTACAAAATAGGGTCCCGGGTATTTGTTAAAGCCAATTTTCAGCTTGATTTCGGGTAAATTTCCTGCATCGTCCGGATTGAAATTTTTAAATGATCAATTTCTGTTTTTGGCGAGTTGCCTGATTTGATTGGTGAAAAATAAGTTTTAGTATTTCTCAGTGAAATAGAATGAATCTTCCTTCTCTGGTTTGAATTGTAATGAAAGTTGTCTAATTTTCGAATCATTCACTTTAGAGCGACACTGATCAAACAAGAATTAAACACTTCCTCAAAAGGAAGCTTCAAAAAAATCACCCCCTGATTTCTAATTGATAAAAATTAAAAAGATGAAAAAAAATCCTTTGCAATTCCTCTTGTCCTTTTCCAGGATACTATCGATGAGTGTAGTATTTATTTGTTTGCAGAACCAAACCTCATCCGCCACACACATGGCCGGAGCGGATCTGACTTATCGTTCACTCGGAAACGGACAATACGAATTCAATTACACGTTTTACAGGGACTGTGTTGGCATTTCCGCTCAGACGTCTATTGATATTTCTTATACTTCTGTATCGTGTGGTATTACAAGTATTGTAACGCTTTTCCCGATTCCTGGAACCGGACAGGAAATTTCCCGTGTGTGTCCGGGAGCAACTACAACATGCAATGGCGGAACAGAACCCGGAATTCAAAAATGGGAATACCGGGGAGTTGTGACGCTTCCAGCTTGTCCGGACTGGGTTTTCGGAACACGGGAATGTTGCCGCAATGGCGCCATCACCACCTTGACGAATCCGTTGAGCGAGAATATGTATATTGAAGCAACACTCGACAATTCTACTTCGCAAAACAATTCTCCTGTATTTTCAAATATTCCGATTGCCTTCGAATGTATCGGCCAGAATAATTATTACAATCACGGCGGATTGGATGCAGACGGAGATTCCCTGGTTTATTCTTTCGCAGCTCCCCTGAATGATGCCAATCTCCCTGTACAGTACGCTGCCGGCTATTCGGTTACCAATCCGATTACATCTGTTCCCGCAGTTTCTATCAATACACAGAGCGGAGACATTTTTATGCATCCGACTACTCCTGAAATAGCAGTGATGGCCGTGCAGATTCATGAATACAGGAATGGTGTGCTCATTGGCACTGTTATCCGGGACTTGCAGATCTACACAGTTGTCTGTAACAACGAATTACCACTGATGAGCGGTATTGACAGCACGAATATTTACACGACACAAGCCTGCCTTGGTTCAACTGTTTGCTTTGATGTATTTTCGGCAGATGCAGACGTGCCGGATTCGCTAACCATTAGCTGGAATGGCGGAATTTCTGCTGGGACATTTACGATTACTCCGGGCCAACACCCGACCGGTCATTTCTGCTGGACACCCACAGCCGCTGACGTACGGCCTCAACCCTGGTATTTTACTGTAACAGTTTTTGACAATGCCTGTCCTGCAAATGGGGTACAAACGTTCTCCTACGGAATTACGGTGTCTGAATTGACTGTCGGTGCTTCAAGTACCAATGTGAGCTGCGCAGGCGGGCACAACGGCAGTGCAACCGTCACCCCTACAGGAACCGGTCCGTTTGAATATGTATGGATGCCAGGAGAGTTCACTTCTCAGACGCTGACGCACTTGTTTGCCGGAACTTACAATGTGATGGTAACCAACGCTGCCGGATGTCACACCACACACTATTTCACAATTACTGAACCAACGGCATTGCAATCAACCATCGCAGGATACGATGCTTCCTGTAGCGGTCAACCGGGTGCTGTTGCAGTGGATGTGAGTGGAGGAACAGGACCTTATTCCTATCAGTGGAATACAGTTCCGCCTGCTGCAACGGATTCTGTCAGTAATCTTGGTGCAGGAACGTATACCGTACTCATTCGCGATCTCAACAATTGTACA
>DAORHY010000349.1:0-3733 GCA_035438225.1 Bacteroidia bacterium | reverse complement strand
TGCTTTCGTGTCTGGATCGGAGCCGAAAGCGGTTCGCAAAAAATAATTGATGCAATGGACAGGCGGGTGAAGGTGGAGCAGGTCCGGGACATGATTCAACTGTCAAAAGCACAAGGCTTGCAAACCGGGACCTTCATCATGGTAGGTTATCCGGGAGAAACGGAAGAAGATATCGAAGCAACGATTTCGCATCTGAAATTATCGGATCCGGATTTGTATACAATTACGGTTGCTTACCCGATCAAAGGAACACCGTTGTATGCTGAAACGGAATCCATTTTCATTGATCCCCAGCCCTGGGAGTCGTCGACCGACCGGCAAATCGATTTCCACCGAACCTATTCCCGCCGGTATTACGAATATGCGATACGCCGAGTGTACAATGAGGTAGCATATTATAAAAAAAGAAAATCGCAGGTTGCAGGCTTCTCTTCACTGACTAAACACAAACTAAAATCATTGTTTGCAAAGGGCGGTATGCTGTGGGAAAGAACTTTCCACTGAGCGAAAAGCATCTTTGTTATTTTCGTTTCTTTACAAACGGAAAGAGTATTTCATCCCTATCTTTTCAATCTCATTGGCCCGACGCATTAAAATAAACGAAGAAGATCTCATCCACTTGCTGACCTTACGGGAAGCAAAAGGCTTTGAAATTCTTTACGACAATTATTCTGCTGCCCTATACGGTGTCATACACAGGATTGTACAGAATGATGCGATTGCAGAAGATGTTTTGCAGGAAACCTTTCTGAAAATATGGAACAATATCGGACAGTACGAAAGCGCCAAAGGCCGGTTATTCAGCTGGATGATTAATATTGCAAGAAACGGAGCGATCGATAAAATCCGGTCCAAAGAATATACTGACCAGCAAAAAAACCGTCAGTTAGAAAAAACCGTACTTTCTGAAAATGCTGAAATGTACTCAGCGTACAATCCCGATACCATCGGACTTCGACAGATCGTTCAAAAACTGGAGCCGGAATACCGACAGATTGTCGAATTGCTCTTCTTCAACGGTTATTCCCAATCCGCCGCCGCAGAAAAGCTAAATATTCCGCTGGGCACCGTAAAAACCCGTTCACGTGCTGCCTTGCAGAAATTGCGGACTTATTTTAGTACGGAAGCAGGTAACTAAATGGAAATTAAAGAATACATAGCATCCGGAGTTGTGGAATTATATGCGTTAGGATCCCTTTCTCCTGCCGAGAAAACGGAATTTGACCAGAAGATGCTGATCTATCCGGAACTTGCGTCCGAATTAAAAAATGTCCAGGAAGTACTGGAAAATTATTCGCTTGCCTCCAGTCGCAATCCGCGCCCTACACTGCGGAGTGAATTCATTACCAAACTTTCTGATTCGGACCAAATCAAAAAAGAAAAATCGAAGACAAATTCGCTGGATCCATCCCACCGGCTCACCTATAAATACCTGATTGCCGCCAGTCTCGCTGCCCTGCTCATCAGCACTTTTGCTTCCTGGTTTTTTTATAATAACTGGAATGATGCCGAAGTAAGGTATGTGGCTGCCCTGGATGAAAAGAATGAGATTGCACAGAATTACAACCTGATAAAAAATACCCTGGACCATACCTATTCAGATCTCCTCATGATGCGGGATGAGAATGCAACGGTTTTCATGTTATTGCCGGTGGATAGCACAAAACACTTCCAGGCTCGAGTATATTGGAACAGATATACCCGGGAAACCTACCTGGATATTCTTGCTCTTCCACAGCCGGAAGCGGGTAAACAGTACCAGCTGTGGGCGTTTTCAGAAGGCCTTCCTGTTGATGCCGGTGTGTTTGAAATGGTATCGGAGGAAGGAATGCAACGTGTAAAAAATGTTGCCGGCGCTGATCACTGGGCCGTCACAGTTGAACCAGTGGGCGGAAGCCCCAGTCCTTCCATGGATCAGATGATCCTTCAGGGCCGGAACAGTTGATCCACGACAAAAAAATATTCTGCAGATTTTAATGAACAAGGATTACCGTGAGTTCAAAATTCGATTGATTTTGGGATTTCAGGGTATGGGAATCTTTGGATCGAAGCAAAAGGATAAGGAATATTTTTATATTTGCTCATTGACAGTCACTGTATGAAATATCTTTTCCCCTTTTCTATATTCTTTTTCATTGTATCCTGTACGAAAGATATACAGGATCAGGTTCTCATCAGGCCACCCGGATGTGACAGCGCTCTGATGCATTACAACAAAGACATCAAACCAATCATCAGTTCCAATTGCAGTTATGCCGGATGTCATAGTCCAGGAGGCGAAGGAAGTTTTGATTACACGACCTATGCCGGCATTGCAAACAGGATTCGGGCAGGACGTATGCTGGAACGACTGGCTCTTCCGGTTGAAAATCCTTTGCACATGCCCGAACACCGTGAAATGGATGCCTGCCAATTGTATAAATTAAGACTCTGGATTTCCCAGGGATATCCAAATAACTAATTCTATGTTCCGTCACCTTTTTTTCCTGGTCCTGTTCTTCGCATCCCTTGCTACCAGTGGCCAGCCGGTCATGATCAGCAAATCGGCCGAAATAACCTTTTTTTCAGAAGCGCCTGTTGAAAATATTGAAGCGAAAAATAACAGTGTAAATTCCATTGTAAACACGAACACCGGGGAAATTGCATTTATGGTTTCGATACGTGGGTTCAAATTTGAAAAGGAACTCATGCAGGAACATTTCAATGAAAAGTACATGGAAAGCGACAAATTCCCACAGGCAACTTTTAAAGGTAAAATCCTGGATTCACTGGACTGGACAAAAGATGGTGTCTATCCCGTTACCGCAACCGGTACTTTAACGATTCACGGAATTGAAAAGGCTGTGACTGAAAAAGCCAGCCTGGAAATAAAAGGAAAAGAGATGCGCCTCAGTGGCCAGATGCTCGTTGCAATTGCGGATTACAATATATCCATTCCGAAACTCTTGTTTCAGAATATTGCCGATACGATTAAAGTTCAATTGAAATCGGATTACGTGCCTTACCAGAAAAAAAACTAAACAGAAAAACAGCTTTTTTGATTCCCTCAATTCTATGAAAAAAAATATACTTTCACTTTTACTGCTGTTCTTCCTGTCATTCAGCCTGCATGCTCAGGATGATTTGCTGAAGCAACTTCAGGATGAAACGCCTCCGCCAAAGAACGAACCCGTGCTTGCCACTTTCAAGGGAAATAAAATCATTAATATACAAACAAACGAAACTGTCAAAAAGAATAATCTGGACATCCGCATCAACCACCTTTTTGGCAACATCGGAAAACAAAGCGGAGGCTCCTTTCATGACCTGTATGGATTTGACCAGTCACAGGATATCCGGATCGGTGCCCATTACGGGATCACAGACCGGTTGATGACAGGATTCAGCAGATCAAAGCGCCAGGAAAACCTGGAGCTGCTCCTGAAATACAAAGCGTTGGAGCAAACCACGAACAATAAAATTCCGCTTGGCATTACGCTGTATGGCAATGCAACGTATTCGGCAAAATCCAATGAATTGGTTCAAAAGGAACTCCATCGCCTCACCTATTTTGGTGAATTGATTCTCACGCGTAAATTTTCACCCAAATTTTCAGTTGATATTGCAGGCAGCTTTCTGCACCGCAACCTCGTAGGGCCCAATGATGAGAATGATGTCATGAGCCTGAGTGGCGGATTCCGCTGGAAGTTCACACCGAGCGCCTCTTTTATTGCGGATTATTCCCACACCTTCG
>DAORHY010000348.1:0-3761 GCA_035438225.1 Bacteroidia bacterium | reverse complement strand
CGAGGGTTCCGCAAACAAGGGGAGAAAAGAATGCTCCCATGTTGATACCCATATAAAAGATGGTAAAGGCACCGTCTATTCTGGAGTCATTCTTCGGATACAACTGGCCCACCATGGTGGAGATATTCGGTTTGAAAAAACCGTTGCCGACAATCAGGAAGGTCAGTCCGATCCACATAAATGACATTGCACTGCCGCTTTGAGCTCCTTCAGTGACCAGGTTGCCACTCATGTACATGAGGAATTGCCCGGCAGCCATCAGCAAACCTCCAACCAGAATACTCCTTCGATTACCCCAGAATTTATCGGAGATATATCCTCCCAGGAGCGGAGTCAGGTAAACAAGTCCGGTAAAACTTCCATAAATATTTGAAGCCAGCGCTTTGTCGATAAACAAAGCTTTTGTCATGAACAAGATGAAAATTGCGCGCATCCCGTAGTAACTGAACCGCTCCCACATTTCTGTGAAGAACAGCAGGTACAAACCACGTGGATGTCCAGAATTGGAACCGGGTGTATTCATTTGGATTTGGATTTTGCAGGTCGCAATGTAATTAAATTTTCCATCTGGCAACAGTCCCTGTCTTCCAGCTGAAGGCACAATTACCATCCGCTTTTTTCGTTTGAAATCATGACCTGCATTGTATTAAGAAATATATCTTTGTCTTCATGAGATATTTACGGATTTATTCCGCCATTGCCTTTCTGATATGTTTTTCGGTTAATTTATCCGGACAGACCTACCAGGTATTCAAAGGAGACACGATAAACAGGCTGGATGCGAAAGGGCAAAAGCAGGGACTCTGGAGGAAGTATTATCCTACCGATACTTTGTTCTCCGAAGGCTGGTATAAAAACAATATCCACACTGGAATATTCACTTCGTATCATAAAAACGGCAAAGTGCAGTCACGATTGATTTATCGCGGTCTTACGGACATATGCAACGCTGAGATTTTTTCTGACGAAGCTAAACTGATTGCAAAAGGAAAGTACATTGATAAAACCAGGGACAGTCTGTGGTCATTTTATAACAAGGAAGGTGGAATTGCTTCTGTTGAATTTTATCAGAAGGGGAAAAGGGAAGGATCCTGGAAAGTTTACTTTCCGAACGGACAGGTGTCACATCTCACTACTTACAAAGCGGATAAAAAGCATGGTCCTTATAAGGAATTCTACGAAGGTGGCACTCCAAAAGTGGAGGGCATGATGAAGTCCAATGAATTCGATGGGATTCTGACTATGTTTTTTGAAAATGGCAAAGTGTGGCAAAAAGGAAAATACCAGAATGGTCTGAGGGAGGGATCCTGGATGATTTTTAAAGAAACAGGTGAAAAGGAGAGGGAAGACCTTTACAAAGCCGGTAAATTACTCAATCCACTCCCCGAAGAGTAATTATTTTTATCCGGAAAGCGGTATCTTTGCAGTTCTAAAGCCTGAATAATAGCTATTTCCGGCTAATTAGAGCGGTTTTTTAAAAATCAGAGGTGTATCCAGATGAGTAAAAAAGGAAGGGTTTTAATGGCCATGAGTGGCGGTATTGATAGTTCCGTTTCTGCAATGCTATTGCATGAACAGGGCTATGAAGTCGTCGGAATGACCATGAAAACATGGGATTACAATTCTTCCGGTGGAGGAAAAAAAGAAACCGGCTGCTGTTCCCTGGATTCCATTAACGATGCCAGAGCTATCGCCGTTGAAAAAGGATTTCCTCATTATATTATCGATATACGCGAAGAATTTGGAACTCATGTTATTGATAATTTTGTTGATGAATACCTTGCCGGTCGGACTCCAAACCCATGTGTAAAGTGCAATACCCATATCAAATGGGATGCATTACTTAAAAGGGCGGATATGCTGGATTGTGAGTTTATTGCCACCGGACATTATGCAAATGTTCGTGAAGTAAATGGCAGATTCGTGGTCAGCAAAGGAAAAGATGATTGGAAAGACCAGAGTTATGTACTCTGGGGTGTTTCACAAGCTTGTCTTTCACGAACGATCTTTCCGGTTGGTAACTATCATAAACCGGAGATTCGTAAAATGGCAGAAGAAATGGGATTTCATGAGTTGGCGTTAAAGCCGGAATCCTATGAGATCTGTTTTATCCCGGATAATGATTACCGCTCCTTTTTGAAAAGAAGGGTGGAGGGAATCGAAGAAAGGCTGGCCAACGGCTTGTTTGTAAATACAAAAGGTGAAAAACTCGGCCATCACAGAGGCTATCCCTTTTATACAATCGGGCAACGGAAGGGTCTGGAAATTGCTTTGGGTGACCCTGCATATGTTATTGACATTAAGCCAGATACAAACACTGTTGTACTGGGAACTTTTGATGAACTTCAAACGCAAGACATGTGGGTAAATAGTGTAAACTTTATAAAAGTGCCTTCGTTAGACAGACCTGTAGAAGCTCTCACCCGGATCCGTTACAAAGACAAAGGTGCGCACAGTACACTGGAGCAAATCGGAGATCGTGTGAAAGTTACTTTTCATTCCCCGGTCTCCGCGGTAACCCCAGGTCAAAGCGCTGTGTTTTATGACGGGGAAGATGTCATCGGAGGAGGCTTCATTGAGAAGCAGGTTCCACATGAACTCAACTAAGATTTCCTTTCTGTTAATGTTTTACTTCCTGAGTACAGCAGGGATCCTCTCATCTTGTAAAAAAGAATCCATCAATCCGCCTTCTCCTTCATTCAATTATTTTCCTACCACGGCTGGAAAATGGATTGAATATGATGTAGACTCTGTATATCATGCCGAGAACGATAATAATAATGACGACTCGGTTTATGCATATCACTTCCAGGTCCGGGAAGAAATTGATACCACATTTTCCGATGGGCAGGGGCGGCCAACCCAGGTCATTTTACGGTACAAGAGAATGATGGACGGAGAAGACTGGATGTTGACTGCCGTCTGGACCCAGACACTTTCCTTGTCCAGTGCTTACCGTACTGAGGACAATGTTCCCTACCACAAGCTTGCATTTCCGATTAATGGCAGCACAACCTGGAATGGAAACGACGCCAATACGGAAGAGGAGGAGATGTATGAATATGAAGACTTCCATATTTCCGGAACTGTGGGAGGCTTCGGTTTTGATTCCACGCTTACCGTGCTGCAACGGGATGAAGATAATTATGTAGAAAAAATTTACGGAAAGGAAAAGTATGCAGCCGGTGTCGGGATGGTTTACAAAGTTCGGGATGATCTTGGAAAACGAAATGGTATTGTCGTAAAAGGTCTGGAATACAAAATGACACTTCGGGATTTCGGACCAAGATAACTTGCAGTTCTGTTCAAAGAATCCATATATACAAAGAGGGCAGGTTGAATACAACCTGCCCTCTTTGTATAGCTATTTTCTGGTCAATAGTACCGGAGGCGAATGACATCGGCAAGGAATTTTGCATACCGGATGACCTGACGGCTATAGCCATATTCATTGTCATACCAGACATACAACACCATACTTTTATTGTCTTTGGAAACAATCGTCGCCGGGCTGTCTACAATCGATGCGCACGGATTCCCGACAAGATCTGAAGAAACGAGTTCATTGGATACCGAATATTGTATTTGTTCAACGAGTTCTCCGCTCAGCGCAGCAGTGCGTAGGATTTCATTGACTCCATCCTTGGACGTTTCCTGTTTTACGGTAAGATTTAATATCGCAAGGGAGACGTCAGGAGTCGGCACACGGACTGCATTACCGGTTAATTTACCTGCCAGGGTAGGTAAAACTTTAGCTACAG
>DAORHY010000347.1:0-3772 GCA_035438225.1 Bacteroidia bacterium | reverse complement strand
GAGCGTAAAGAGATTGCGGGAATCAAAAAACTGGCGAACGAAAGAGCGAAGAAAGCCAACCTGCACAACAAAAAGCTTCGTGATTGCCGTGTGCATTTGAATACAAAACACATCGACCGTCAGGAATCAACGATTTTCATTACAGAGGGAGATTCCGCGAGCGGATCCATTACCAAGGCGAGAGATGTAAATACTCAGGCTGTTTTCAGTCTCAAAGGTAAACCTCTCAACTGCTATGGAATGACAAAGAAAGTTGTGTACGAAAACGAAGAATTCAACCTGCTTCAGAATGCTTTGAATATCGAAGACGGACTCGAAGAGTTGCGTTACAACAAAATCGTTTTCGCGACCGATGCCGATGTGGACGGAATGCACATTCGCTTGCTGCTGATGACTTTCTTCCTTCAATTCTTTCCTGAGCTGATCAAGAACGGGCATGTTTACATTCTCCAGACTCCCTTGTTCAGGGTGAGAAATAAAAAAGAAACGATCTACTGCTACAACGATCCGGAACGCCAACGTGCGATCCAGAAACTCGGACCAAAACCGGAGATCACACGTTTCAAAGGATTGGGAGAAATTTCTCCGGATGAATTTTCACATTTTATCGGAAAGAAAATTCGTCTCGAGCCTGTATTACTGAGCCAGGAAGAAACCATTCATCACCTGCTGGATTATTACATGGGTAAAAACACACCCGACCGCCAGGAATTCATTATCTCCAAACTCAGAGTGGAGAAGGATGTGGTGAAGGAAGAGATGATGGAAAATTGAGAATTGAGAATTGATGATTGAGGATTGAAGATTGAACATTGGTTAGACTTAAAAACTCATTACTCTTAACTCGTAACTCAACCGGGAATTGATTTTAAAAAGATTATAGTATTAAAATAAAATGGCAAAAAAGAAAAAGGAAGAACTTCCCAAGGGGCAGCCGGAAGAGCAGGTAGAACATACCGAAGCTGTCGTCGTGCCCCATGTGAATGGTATGTATGAGAACTGGTTTTTGGATTACGCTTCGTATGTAATCCTTGAACGCGCGGTTCCGCATATCAACGATGGATTAAAACCTGTACAGCGTCGTATCCTGCATTCGATGTGGGAAATGGAAGACGGTCGCTACAATAAAGTGGCGAACGTAATCGGCCATTCCATGAAGTATCACCCCCACGGGGATGCTTCCATTGGAGATGCCATGGTGCAGCTGGGGCAGAAGGACCTGCTGATTGACATGCAGGGAAATTGGGGAAATATTTACACGGGTGACAGCGCCGCTGCAGCACGGTACATTGAAGCGCGTCTTTCGAAATTCGCTCTGGAAGTTGTCTTCAACGAAAAGACTACTGACTGGCAGCTGAGTTACGACGGCAGGAACAGAGAGCCAATTACGCTCCCGGTGAAGTTTCCTTTGCTGCTCGCACAGGGCGTAGAAGGAATTGCCGTAGGGCTTGCCTGCAAAATTCTTCCTCACAATTTTATCGAGCTCATCGAAGGATCCATTGATATTCTCCGCGGTAAAAAGGTTTCCATCCTGCCGGATTTCCCCACCGGCGGTATCGCAGACTTCAGTAAATACAATGACGGTCTCCGAGGCGGAAGGATTCGGATCCGTGCAAAAATTGAAAAGAAAGACAGGAAGACCCTCGTTATCCGTGAAATTCCTTTTGGAACAAATACTTCCAGCCTGATCGATACTATCCTGACGGCAAACGACAAGGGTAAAATCAAAATCAAAAAAGTCGAGGACAACACAGCGGCCGAAGTGGAGATCATGATCCACCTGCACAGTGATTCTTACGAGGATCTGGATAAGACCATTGATGCGCTGTATGCGTTCACGGATTGCGAGGTCAGTATTTCTCCCAATGCCTGCGTGATCGTGGAAGACAAACCGCGGTTCATGAGTGTGAATGATATCCTGAAATACAATACAGAGCAGACCATGCGTTTGCTTAAAAAGGAACTGGAAATCCGCAAGGCGGAACTGGAAGAAGAATGGCATTTCAGCTCACTCGTAAAAATCTTTATTGAAAAACGGATTTACCGGAATATTGAAGAATGTACCACGTGGGAAAGTGTCATCGAGACAATTGACCTGGGACTCAAACCCTATAAGAAGCGCTTTAAACGCGAGATCACCCGGGATGATATTGTTGCCCTCACGGAGATCAAGATCAAACGCATTTCAAGGTATGATGTAAAAGAACAGGATGAAAAAATCCGCGGGCTTGAAGATCAGCTGAAGGAAGTGGAGCATCACCTTGCCAACCTGAGACAATATTCGATCAGCTGGTACAAAGAGCTCTTGCGTAAATATGCAAAGGGCCGCGAACGAAAAACTGAAATCTCATCGTTTGAACAGGTTGTTGCTTCCGAAGTTATCATCAATAACCAGAAACTTTACGTAAACCGTGAAGACGGTTTCGCAGGTTATGGACTCAAAAAAGATGAATTTGTGACCGAATGTTCCGAGCTGGATGAAATCATCGTCTTCCGGGGCGACGGCACCATGATTGTAACTAAGGTTGATGAAAAGAAATATGTTGGCAAGGATGTCCGCCACATTGCCGTGTTTCGCAAAACGGAAGCAGAGCCCGTGTACAACATGATCTACCAGGATGGCAGGGGAGGAAGCGTGATGGTGAAACGGTTTACCGTCGGCGGTACGACACGGGACAAAGACTACGTACTCACAAAAGGCACTGAAGGATCCAAGATACTCTGGTTGTCTTTCGGGACGCCTGAAGAAGCTCCCGTTGTCCGTGTCATGCTGCGCCCGAAACCGAAATTGCGCATCACCCAGATCGATGTCAATTTTGCTGACTATGAAGTGAAAGGCAGGAGCACCATCGGCAATATCCTTACGAAGAACTCTGCGAGCAAGGTCATCAAACTTTCGGATGCAAAACCGTCACAGAAGGCAGTGCAAATGAAAATTGATGCTCCGGTTAAAGCTGCTGCTGCTGTTGTGCTACCTTCAAAGAAACAGGCGCCACCGCCTCCTCCGGCAAAGAAACCGTTTCCAACGAAAACCGCAGGAGGATCCCCGGGAAAAAAGCCCAATCCACTCAAGGAAGAACCGGCGGTAACCGTGGAGTGGGACATGACCGCAAGCGAGAAGATAACGAACGACAGAAACCGGATACTAAACGATCTGGAAAAAAAGTCAAAAGGAAAAGGTAATTCGCAAACAGAATTGTTTGAGGTATAACCGGACCTGAGACAATAAAAGTTTAGGAAAAGTTCTTTACTCTTTGTAAAAATGAAGGGTAAAGAACTTTTTAGTTTCCAAGCGGCCTGGCTGAGTTCCCGGTAATTTTGACCATACAATTCAATATTTTTTCATGATTTTCGTTTACCTTCACATTCAATGAAAAAACTGATCCTGGTTCTACTTCTTTCTGCGGCCTTTGCAAGGGTTCAGGCTGCTTTCATCCTGATTCCGATGGATGATACCCAAAAGAACCATCTCAAGGCGTATGGTATTGCGTATTATGCCCTGCAGAACACTGTGGATGTACAATGGTTGCTGAATTACAAAGGAGGCAGTTTTCTGTTGAGTGATATCCGCAAACTGGAGGAGGAATGCACCATCCGTGGCGTTTCTTTCCAGGTGATTGCAGACGTTCAAGCCACAGCCATATTGCAGGAAATTGCAGATCCTGAAGTGAACATGGAAATCATGAAGCTTGAAAAAGCTCCGAAGATTGCCGTCTATTCTCCAAAAAATAAAATGCCCTGGGATGATGCAGTAACCATGGTGCTGAAATAT
>DAORHY010000346.1:0-3824 GCA_035438225.1 Bacteroidia bacterium | reverse complement strand
GTGTCAAGTGTTCCCCGGATGATGTGGTAACGTACTCCCGGAAGATCTTTTACCCTGCCTCCGCGGATCATCACAATGGAGTGCTCCTGAAGATTGTGTCCTTCGCCCGGAATGTAGGCTGTAACCTCGTATTTGTTCGTCAATCGTACACGGGCAACCTTCCGCATCGCCGAATTCGGCTTCTTCGGAGTCGTCGTGTAAACACGGGTACAAACACCACGGCGCTGAGGACAGGAAGCCAGAGCCGGTGATTTGCTCTTTTCATTCAATTTTTCACGTCCCTTGCGAACTAACTGTTGTATTGTAGGCATTCTTAATCGTTTCTTTCGGGTTAAGATTCAGGTAATTATGCGTTTTTACCCTATTTTTAGGGAATGCAAAGGTACACGATCTTTTTTATTTACCAAATCCTGTTGATAAAATATTTTCAACAAATTGACTGAAAATCTGGATGAAAGACTAAAAACCAGTGATGTTCGAGAAAAATGATTATCAAAAACAGTCAGAAATATTTTGACTAATGAAAAAAAGGCGTTTTTCTTCTAAAATAAAAGAATTTAGATTCTTGCCTGCTTACATGTGAGCGAATATTTTTTCCGGACTCCATTAACCAAAAAAAAAGCTGCCGTTTCTTCGGCAGCTATAAACATCCTGATTGCCGGATCAGGCAACCTTAAGTTTATTCACATTCGATTTGGCAAATTTCTCTTTTGCATAGTTTAAGGTAACATGCAGTTCCTTCACTCCTTGCTTATTCGTTGGCAATTCAAACATTGCATCCAGCAGGATTGCCTCACAAATGGAACGCAAACCCCTGGCACCAAGCTTGAATTCAAATGCTTTTTCAACAATAAAATCAAGGACAGTTTTGTCCATATTCAACGTAATGCCTTCTAATTGGAATAGTTTCTCGTATTGCTTCATTAAAGCATTCTTTGGTTCGGATAATATCGCTTTCAATGTTGCTTTATCCAATGGATCCAGATGCGTTAAAACAGGCAAACGACCAATTAATTCCGGGATGATCCCGAATGATTTTAGATCTACGGGTGAGATGTACTGCAAATAGTTCGTTTTATCAATCTGATCACCCTCCTTACCTGCTTTAAAACCAATTGCATTTGCATGCAAACGCTTGGCAATCTTCTTATCGATACCGTCAAAAGCCCCTCCGCAAATGAACAGAATGTTCTGCGTATCCATTGTAATCATCTTTTGTTCAGGGTGCTTGCGCCCACCTTGTGGCGGTACATTCACCATGGAACCTTCCAGCAATTTCAAAAGGGCTTGTTGCACCCCTTCCCCGCTAACATCACGGGTGATCGAAGGATTATCACTTTTCCGGGCTATTTTATCGATTTCGTCAATGTAAACAATCCCGCGCTCTGCAGATGCTACATCGTAATCGGCAGACTGCAATAACCGCGTGAGTATACTTTCTACATCTTCCCCGACATATCCGGCTTCTGTCAAAACAGTTGCATCCGCTATACAGAATGGAACATTCAGCATTTTTGCAATAGTCCTTGCCAGAAGAGTCTTTCCGGTACCGGTCTCTCCGACAAGGATTATGTTGGATTTTTCAATTTCTACATCATCCTGCTTCTTGATTTTGGAAGAAATTCGCTTATAATGATTGTAAACGGCTACCGAAAGTACCTTTTTGGCTTCATCCTGACCGATTACATACTGATTCAGAAATTTCTTAATTTCCATGGGTTTCAGCAGGGTGAGATGGCCATTGATCGTATTTTTCAGCTTGCTGTTCATCTCATCACTGAGAATGTTTTGAGCCTGCTGAATACACTGATCACAAATATGCCCGGTGATACCGGCGATCAAAACATAGGTCTCGCTTTTATCACGTCCGCAAAATGAACATTTGATTTCTTTCTGATTTTTCATAAAAAACAGCGAAGGATTAAAAAATATAAACGCAAGCTAAAGAAAATAGTTTATTCAATTCAACTATTTAAGTCTTAAGCTTGCGTTTTAAAATAAAATTCAAGGAAATAAACCGGAATTTTACTTTTTCCGGGTAAGTATCTCGTCGATCATACCATATTCCTTGGATTCTTCGGCTGTCATCCAGTAATCACGATCTGAATCCTTCCAGACTTTCTCATATTCCTGTCCGGAGTGCGAAGCAATTATTTCGTACAATTCCTTCTTGAGTTTCTGGATTTCACGGGCTGTGATTTCAATGTCTGATGCCTGTCCTTCTGCACCGCCCATTGGCTGGTGAATCATAATCCGTGCATGTTTCAATGCCGCACGCTTGCCTTTTGTGCCTGCACACATCAATACCGCTGCCATGGACGCTGCCATTCCTGTGCAAATTGTTGCAATTGAAGGCTGCACAAACTGCATCGTGTCATAAATGCCCAAACCCGCATAGACGGATCCGCCCGGACTATTCATGTAAATCTGTATGTCCTTTTTTGCATCGACCGACTCCAGAAATAAAAGCTGGGCCTGGATGATGTTTGAAACGTAGTCGTTGATTCCAACACCAAGGAAGATAATCCGGTCCATCATAAGACGAGAAAACACATCCATCGTCGCGATATTGAGCTGACGCTCTTCAATAATTGTTGGTGATATGTAATCAGCTCTTACAGCTGAAACAAATGAGTCGACCGATAAGCTGCTGATACCGCGGTGCTTCACAGCATACTTTCTAAATTCATCTGAATAATTCATAGTTCTCCTTAACGTTTATGAGGTATATTATTGTAGTAGTAGACGGTTCGTGCCGAAAATTATTTTCAGCATACCAAAATTACTTCCCTCCGGCCCCGGACTTCCTTCCATTGGAAATAGTTTTCAACAACAACGAAAACCAGTCCTTTTAAAGGAATTCCACAACCTCAACGAAAATATTGGTTGAAAGGTTCAATTAGTGAAAGGTAATTTTTCCGGAATGCGGAACATCAACTCATTGCATTAAGATAACTTTCCGAATATCATAGCTTTCATCCCTCCTGACAATTCGAACGATTAGAAAAGAACAATTGAATTCAGAGGCAGGTATTGTGATCAGGTCTCTGCCATCATTTTCCTGGACTAATAATAGGTTCCCTGATGGACTAAAATAGTCGACCCTCTTAACCACTTCAGGGTTTGAAAAACGAACATTCATTTCACCCTTCACCGGAACCGGGAAAATGTCAACTGATTTGTTTGCTGCTTCTGACGGAGAAATGCCGGCTGTTAATTCGCACATGATGTAAATATTCAGTGCATCCGCATTTGCAAGCCAGAGACAACCTCCATAGTATGCCAGCCCATTCTGGTATTCTCCCCCAGGAATCGGCATTGAATCCAGTAATTGAAAATTTTGATCAAACCGGAACAAATATTCGTCATTGTTTGGAGGCTGTTGATTCGCCGTGATCCAGAAATTTGATCCGTCAAAGGCAATACCATGACTGTAGTAAGCATGATTTGGATAACTGGTTACAATGTGGCAAAGTGTATCCAGAACATAAGTCGAATTTGTAGTTCCGGACCAAAACATATTTATCCATAACTGATTATTGTGAAACAACATCCCATGGGTAAACTGGGAGGCAACAGGATTTGTTAAAGTTTGAAGAATGGTTTTCGTAAAAGGATCAATCTTGAGTATCAAATTGCCATTATAACTTTGTGCTACCCACAATGCATTATTCCCATAAGTAATTCCGTCTATAGCTACATTCAAATGAGTATCCATCGAATCCAGCAGCTGACCGGTTTGGGAGCTTATTTTGTAAATCCATCCGGTACCTCCACCAACCCAGATATCCTGACCAACGAATGCAATATCGCCAAGCCAGCCA
>DAORHY010000345.1:0-3827 GCA_035438225.1 Bacteroidia bacterium | reverse complement strand
ATGCATAGATAATACGACTTATTCTACTGTCTTTCAACATATTTGGTGCAAAAGCAAGCAATGAGCAGAAAAGAGATTAGTACTGTAGCTCCCACACTAAAAATCAAAGGCTTACAGGGTTTTAAACTTGTAAGCCTTTTTTCATTTGAAATCTACCCCAGAATCATTCCATTGGATGTACAAATATTCCGGTTAGCTTAGTATCAAATTTACTGTCAGCATTCCGATCGCGCACCGCCTCCTGAAATTCGATTACCTGATCATCGGCCTGATCTACCTTATCTGTGCTTCCAATATCAATTGGGGAAAAGAACACTGGAAGGATATTATTGCGACCGATGGGAAAGGTTATTATGCTTACCTACCGGCAATATTCATTTACAAGGATCCGTCTTTTTCATTTCATAACCAGATTGAAAAACAATACTACAAGCCTTATTCCTATTCTGATTACCGGGTGAAGGCCGCCAGCCAAACAATCAATAAATATTTTGCCGGTACAGCCTTTGCGGAACTGCCCTTTTTCGCTGCGGCCCATGCTTGTGCGCTTATTTTTGATCTGCCGGCCGATGGCTTTTCATTTCCCTACCAGGTCGCAATTAACTTGGCAGCCATCGTATTTGCAGTGTGTGGATTTTACTTTCTAAAAAAGTGGTTGCTCCGGCATGGTTTAAATCCCCTGCACATCTCGATTGTGTTGTTTGGACTTGCCTTCGGCACGCATCTGTTCTATTATACTGTCGATGACGCTTCTTTATCTCACGCATATTCCTTCGGCATCGCATCGCTTTTTATTTACCATGCACACAGCTTCTTCAGAAAGAATCATGCAGGCCGGTTTATGGCTAGCATCCTGCTCGCAGCATGGATGATCCTGATCCGGCCCGTCAATGGCATGATACTTTTCGCGCTTCCATTCCTTGCAGGCAGTCACGAAACATTTGTGACTGGAATGAAGTTTGTTTTCAAAAACAAACTAACGGTGGTCGTTTCCGGCTTGCTCCTTATTTGCATTCCGGCTATCCAGTTGCTTGTTTATCATTGGCAGACCGGCCACTACTTTGCCTATACCTATGGAGAAGAACACCTCTCAATTCTTCAGCCTCATCTATCTGATTTTTTGTTCAGCTATAAAAAAGGATTGTTCGTGTATACGCCACTCTTACTGTTTGGCGTCGCTGGTTTTTCATACCTGTACGGCAAAAGCAAATGGGAATTTTTCACACTGAGCACCTTTCTTATGCTCGTCATCTATGTACTTTCCTGCTGGTCTGTGTGGTGGTACGGCGGTAGTTTTAGTCAGCGCCCAATGGTTGAGTTCCTTCCATTTTTTTGTTTTCCCTTTACCCTGCTCATTGGTCAACTGGAAAGCAGCCTGAAAAAACTCAGCTTCTTCCTCATTTTCATTTTCTGCATATTCCTGAACCAGGTACAGGTGTATCAATACAGATACAATTTCATTCATTGGGAAAACATGGACAAAGAACATTACTGGCGCGTATTCCTTCGGATCGACCAGCTAAAAAATGGTGTGAATGCAAATCGGGATTTGCTGGAAAAAAAATGAAGTACATCTCCAACAAGAAATTATTCACCCACATCATGCAGCACTTCAGCAACCACAAATGTACTTCCTCCGACAAATACCAAATCCCTTTCCTTCGCGGCTGTCTGTGCCGCATGGAAAGCTTCGGCAACTGAAGCATAAACACTTCCCCTCAGCCCGTTCTCACCCGCTTTCCTTCTCAACTCTTCTGCATCGAGGGCCCGGGGCAGATTGGCTTTGCAGAAATAATAAATTGCATTTACAGGCAGGAGCTTCAGAATGGATGTTACATCTTTGTCGTTGACGACACCAAAAACAAAATGAAGTTTTTCATAGAGCGTAAGTGCCAGCTGATTTAATATTTCCCTGAACCCGTCTGCATTGTGTCCGACATCGCAGATTGTGAGCGGTGTTGTTGACAGTATTTGCCATCGTCCCATCAAACCGGTCAACTGCCTGACGCCGGACAACCCTGCACGAATGTGAGTTTCTTGAATACGGTATCCCAACTCGTTCAATTTGATCACCGATTCGATAACTGTCAGAATATTCTTTCGCTGATAGTGTCACGGCAAATCGAGCAACAGATCTTTGTAAAGCAATTGATCGCCACTGTAAATATCAAAAACCTGCTGACCTGCTTCCCCTGAATCTTTCTGTTTGCTTTGGAGCAAAACCTCTGCGAATACAATCGCAGCTTCCATTTCTGTTGCTTTATCCGTGAATACCTCAGCTGATTCCACCTGGGATTCCCCAATGACAACCGGAATACTTTTTTTGATGATGCCTGCTTTTTCCACGGCAATTTTTTTCAGGCTATCACCGAGCAAATTCATATGGTCCCAACCGATATTGGTAATTATGGATAATTGAGGACATATCACATTGGTGGAATCCAGCCTTCCTCCCAATCCTGTTTCGATGATTGCGATTTCAACGCGTTCATTCGCAAAGTAATCGAACGCGAGGCCGACAGTCCATTCGAAAAAGGAAGGACGGATGGCTTCAAACCTGCTCCTGTACTGTTCAACAAATCGCACAATCACTTCTTCAGGAATCTTTTTGCCATTGATCCGGATCCGCTCTCTGAAATCGACCAGGTGAGGGGAAGTGTACAGGCCTGTTTTATATCCTGCCGACTGCAGGATTGATGCCAGCATGTGTGAGGTGGAACCCTTTCCGTTGGTTCCGGCAATGTGGACAGCAGGGAATTTTTTTTCAGGATGACCGAGAAATTCGCAGATTGCAAGCGTATTATCCAGATTCGCCTTGTAGGCTGCTGCACCGATACGATGAAACATCGGCAATTGAGAAAACAGATAATCCAGCGTTTCTTTGTATTCCATCAGCAGCGAAGATGAAAAAAATTCGCAATCCGATTAAACTGAACTGCTGTTGCAAAGAATTATTGCACTACAAATATAAAAGTAATCGTCCCTTTTTGAATATCCGATTCGCCGGGATCCGCATTGAACTTTGCTTTCATGGCTGCTTCGCGGGCGAGACGGTATAAATAAGAAGATGTTGTTGTAGATCCGCGACCGCCGGGAACGGCAGCAGTTACTTCGCCGTTTTTATCTACAGTGATATCCACAACAACTTTTCCGGTTTCCTGGGAACGGTCATTAATCTGTGGAGTACGAATCATTTTACGGCCAGCCAGACTGAAACTCACCCCACCGCCTTTGCCGGGGCCTTGTCCAGGTCCTTCTCCAGGTCCGTCACCCGGGCCGCTGCCGCTTCCGTTTTTACCGTAATATTTAGAATTCGGGTCACCGGCAGGGTCTCCCTGATCACCGGTTCCGGTCCCGGTTCCCTGCGATGTGCTGCTGTTTGACTTTCCTTTATAGATGGCACGCTGATCCACAACTTTTACAGGTTCAACGACACGCTTGTTATCTTTTGGAGTTGTTACGGGAGTAATCACTCTTTTTACATCAGTTTTTTTCGGATCCCTTACCTCCCGGGCAATACCTGACTCCTCGATATCCTGTGTAGCAATATTCTCTTCCGGTTGAGTTGCGGGAGTAACTTTTGTAAGTGCCGGATTTTCCGAGATGTTTTCCGACATCGGCTGAATTTCTCCACCGGCTTCATCAATGTACCCGATATTCACGATCACACCGCCGCCACCACCGGTTTCCGGAAACGGAGGAATCTGTGTCCTTACCATTACAAACAATAACGCAAGAAACAGCCCGGCGTGAATGGCAACTGAAATAATTATCGAACGGGAACGGATGTTTGCATCCATGAGTACAGCTTATTGCTTGGAGGATTG
>DAORHY010000344.1:0-3901 GCA_035438225.1 Bacteroidia bacterium | reverse complement strand
TGATCACCGGAAGAAACCAGGCCGGCATGCGTAAGGTTACGCTTCTGCTTTGTTGTCTTCTTGGTCAGGATGTGGCTTTTGTAAGCATGCTTTCTTTTGATCTTTCCGGTGCCGGTAAGCTTGAAGCGTTTCTTGGCTCCGGAGTGGGTCTTCATTTTTGGCATTATCGTCGTTTATTAATTTGTTCTACTGTTCAGGATTCTCTACCTGTTATCGGGTTATTTACTTTTTTTTCTTGGAATCGGAGCAAGGTGAATAAACATCCTGTTACCTTCCAACTTCGGTAGCAGCTCCACTTTTCCATACTCTTCAAGTGCCTGAGCAAATTTCAGAAGAATGATTTCTCCTTTTTCTTTGTAAGCAATGGAGCGGCCTTTGAAGTGAACGTAAGCTTTTACCTTATTTCCGTCTTCAAGAAAATTCATTGCATGTTTGACCTTGAAGTTGAAATCGTGTTCATCGGTATTCGGACCGAAGCGGACTTCTTTCACCACCTGCTTGCCCTGCTTCGCCTTCATCTCCTTTTCCTTCTTCTTCTTGTCGTACAGGAATTTCTGGTAATCGACAATACGACAGACGGGTGGATCTGCAGTTGGAACAATCTCTACCAGATCCAGTTCCAGTTCTTTGGCGAGTTTAATTGCGTCTTCCCGGGTATAGACATCAGCCTGAACATTCTCTCCAACCAAACGTACCTTTAATGCACGGATGTGTTCGTTGATATTGTGTTCTGCTTCCTTCTTCACCGGTCCTCTTCGCTGAAAGGGCGGGCGACTGAAGATTGGGCGTGGTGGCCGGTTATTACTTTGCGTTGCTATAGTATCCTCCTTGTTAGATGATGAGTTAATTACTTTTTTTACTTTACATTCATGATGTTATCAATCTCATCCTGAATCAATTTAGCGAAGTCTGAGAGAGTGTAGGTTCCGAGGTCACCACCACCATGTTTTCTTACTGAAACTGTGTTCTCTGCAAATTCTTTTTCCCCTACAATGAGCATGTAAGGTATCTTTTTCATTTCAGCATCCCGGATTTTCTTTCCAATCTTTTCATCGCGCTGGTCCAGGAGTCCGCGAATATCGGAATTTATCAGTAATTGTAAAACTTTTTTCGCGTATTCATTGTATTTATCGCTGATGGGAAGGATACTTACCTGCTTGGGTGCCAGCCAAATAGGGAAGTTTCCAGCAAAATGTTCGATCAAAAAACCGATAAAGCGTTCATGTGTTCCAAGCGGAGCCCTGTGAATACAAATCGGTGTTTCCAGCTGATTTTGGTTGTTTTTATAGGTCAGGCCGAATTTTGCCGGAACTGCGAAATCCACCTGGTTGGTAGCCAGGGTAAATTCCCGCCCAATGGCACTCCAAACCTGTACGTCGATTTTCGGACCGTAAAATGCTCCTTCATCTGCTACTTCCACGTAAGGGATTTTGGAATCGATCAGAACCTGTCGAACCATATCTTCGGTTTGCTTCCAGAGTTCCGGATTGTCAACGTATTTTTTTCCAAGCTTGGAAGGTTCATGCGTTGAAAAACGCATGACATATTTATCGATGTTGAAGATTTTGAAATACTTCAGATACATATCGTTCACCGCGTTAAATTCCTGAGCAAACTGCTCCCGGGTGCAGTAGATGTGTGCATCATTCATTTGAAGGCTGCGGACGCGCATCAAACCAAACAATTCTCCACTCTGCTCATAGCGGTAACATGTACCATATTCAGCGAGGCGCACAGGGAGGTCACGGTAGCTTGGGTTGAGTTCCTTGAAAATCTTATGGTGATGCGGACAGTTCATCGCCTTGAGATAATACTTTTCTCCATCCATATCCATGGGAGGGAACATTGAATCCGCATAATAGGGAAGGTGTCCGCTGGTCAGATACATGGATTCCTTCGCGATGTGTGGGGTGCGCACACGCTGATAACCTGCTTCCTGCTCGGTTTTCTTCGCCAGTTTTTCAAGCTGCTCAATGATCACAGCGCCATTCGGCATCCAAAGTGGCAAGCCGGGACCCACATCATCATCAAAAGTGAAAATTTCCATCTCTTTTCCGATTTTCCGATGGTCGCGTTTTTTCGCTTCCTCCAGCATGATCAGATATTCATCGAGTTGGCTCTTCTTTGGGAATGTAATTCCGTAAATACGTGTCAGCTGCTTGTTCTTTTCATCGCCCCTCCAATATGCACCCGCTATGTTCGTCAACTTGGCAGCCTTGATCAGTCCGGTATCCGGAATGTGCGGTCCGCGGCAAAGATCAATAAAATCACCCTGCTGATAAAAGGTAATGGTGCCGTCTTCCAGATCATTCAACAGATCCAGTTTGTATTCGTCACCCTTCTCCTTAAAATATTCGATGGCTTCTTTCTTCGATACTTCTTTGCGTATGTATTTGTTTGCCTTTTTGGCAAGCTCAAGCATTTTATCTTCGATCTTTTTGAAATCTTCCGATGAAATGGAATGCCCTCCCAGATCCACGTCATAATAAAATCCGTTATCGATCGGAGGACCGATTCCGAATTTGATACCGGGATAGAAGAATTCCAGAGCCTCGGCCATAAGATGGGCAGAAGAATGCCACATCGTGGATTTGGCTTCCCTTTCATCCCAGGTTAATAGTTGTAAAGTCGAATCCTTAGTAATTGGCCGGGTAGCGTCCCATACTTCACCATTTACTTTAGCAGAAATCACATTACGCGCCAAACCTTCAGAAATGCTCTTTGCAATTTCGAGGGAGGTCGTACCTTCAGGGTATTCCCTGACATTTTTGTCGGGAAAAGTAATTTTTATCATCGCTGGGAAATCAATTGGATTTTTTCAAAGAGGCGTAAAGGTAGTAAAAAGCCTCTTTTTTTTATGGGAAATCATGAAAAATATGTTGGTCAGGTAGTCCCTGATCAACGCACAAAGTCCGGGAGTCAATGTCTGAATTGTCCTTCATTCCCAGTCCCCGGTTCCTCTGCTACCGCTCTATTTTTCCAATACCGCTTTAATATCCGGTAAAAAATACCGGTTGCTCTTCAGGATTTTACCATCCTCGCGGTAAATCGGTTTTCCTTCTTCGTCCAGCTTACTCATATTGCTACGGTGGATTTCATCAAATACCTCCTCGATTTTGTTCTGCAAACCGTGCGCGATAATGGTACCAAATAGGATGTACAATTTATCACCCAGTGCATCTGCAATCAAAGTCAGATCCTGTTGCTGACATGCTTCGAGGTATTCATCATTTTCTTCCTGCATCAGCCGGTGCCGAAGCTGAACGATTCGTTCTTCCACTGTTGCATTTGGTGATTCATGATAATCCAACCCGAACGTGTGGTGGAATTCTTTGACTTTATTGATTTTATCAATGAGTGACATCTGGAAGTAGTATTTAGAGGTAAGTTTGAACGAATTGACTTTGAATTTAAAGGAAATGCGCGTTTGATAAACGAATGGAATAGCGAGGGTCAATTTATATTCTGCTGATAACGGTAATCAATCTACCTGCAAACAACGGACTGCGACTACCAACTACCAATTACCGGCTACGTCTGAATCACCCCGACATTATACGGCTTCGTTATCGGCGCATGGTTTGCGGCTTCTATTCCCATGGAAATCCATTTGCGGGTATCCAGCGGGTCAATTACTGCATCCAGCCACAACCTTGAGGCAGCATAGTAAGGAGATATCTGGCTGTTGTAACGGTCGGTGATTTTTTTCAACAGTTGTTCTTCATCTGCTTTTGTGATTTCCTGCCCTTTTGATTTTAGTGCGCTCACCTGAATCTGGAGGAGGACTTTTGCAGCCTGTGCGCCTCCCATAACTGCAATCTGTGCTGTCGGCCAGCCAACGATGAGCCTTGGATCATACGCTTTTCCGCACATTGCATAATTACCGGCTCCGTAGGAATTG
>DAORHY010000343.1:0-3926 GCA_035438225.1 Bacteroidia bacterium | reverse complement strand
CGCTGTTCCACCAAGGCAGGCGGAAACAGGATATGTCGGAACTGCAATGACTCCCAGGTTTACAAGGTGGTTTACCTGTATCGTGATGGATACACAGGATGTCATTCCGCAAGGGCCGATTGCCCTGACAAAATATGTATGCAGGCCAGTAGTGAGTGGTGTATGTTGAATGGTACTTCCGGTTCCAAGGGTGGTGCCGTTCTGGCAACTGTCTTTACTCCATGCCCAGAAAGCCTGTGTGCCAAGGACACCGCCACTAACGGTAAGGGTAACCGAATTTCCTTTGCAGATTGTTGTTGCGCTTGCTCTGATTGAGTTTGCTGGTGTTGAAGAAATACAGTTGGATCCAATGGTGATTGTGCACGACCCGGAATCGCCATTCGAATCTGTAACTGTAAAAGTGTATGTGCCTGCCGCAAGTCCGTTTTGAAGTCCGTCTCCTGAATAAGGAGGCAGGCCGCCGGAAACAGATACATCGGCACTCCCGTCATTCGAACCCGGGTAACTTTCGTTACTGATCAGTGTGCAGGTCACTGCAAGCAATACTGAAGTGCGGGTGATGTCACCGTATGCTGAAGAATTACCGGGTGTTATTTCAAGACCAAATCCTGTCTTTCGGGAACCAAGAAGCGGATTCGATCCGGATCGGTTGGTTGCAGCCTGATTTGTTCCGAATACTGTCGAAGCTTGTAAAAACAGAACAACCAATGCAAAAAAACGAGTTAAAATGAATTTCATTATCAGGCGATAGCAATTGTAAAAGTAGTTAATTCTTTGTAATAAAATATGATTAACATCAATGCAAACAGGCTTGCAGCTTGTGTTTTTGCCAAATTTTCAGGATAATAAATTTCTTGTTTTAATTTTAACCGAGGGTCTGATTCAACTAACAGAAACGAAAACCGGGAGCATTTTTCAGAGGATAACAATTGATAAAAATGCAACAACCCCTGCATGAGCAGAGGTTGTTGCAATCGTTAGTTGTGCTGGTAATCCATTTCCTGAAACCAGGAATTACCGGATGCCTTATTCAATAATTAATCGTATCAATTGATTTCCTTCTCCGGTTTGCAAATTTAGGAGATAGATCCCGGCAGAAAATTTGCGGACATCAATCACCTGCATATTGATTCCCTGAACTGCCTTTCCATCGAGGTTGAGGAGAGCTCTTCCGCTCAGATCTGAGATGCTGATCCGATAAGAATCATTCTCCAGAGTGCTATTGAACTGTATGTTTGCATCGCCGCTGGTCGGGTTTGGATAAACCTGGGCGGACATGGCTGCTTTCACTTCCGGCTGGTTGCCGGCTATCCTGCATCCTGCCGGATTGAGTAAAAGTGTCCGGGTTCCTGAAACACCACAAGAGTTGGTCGCTTTTACGCCGATCTGCCCGGAAGCAGCGGTAACGTTAATTACAGCAAAATTGCTGATGGTTGGAGTTCCTGAAAGAACCGTATAGCCAACCGGTACAATTACCTGGTATTGACTTGCACCGGGCACTGCTGGCCATGTGTAAACTTCATCTCCTCCGGCACATGGTGTCGTATTTCCGCTGAGTGAAGCAGGAGTTCCCGGGTTACCGTACACCATGATACAACGATCCGGACCAGCTCCACATGCATTGTTGCCGTGGACACAAAGAATACCGCTGCTGAATGAACCGGAGAAAGTAAGGGTGATGGAATTAGTAGTAGAAGAACCGGATGCACCGGCCGGCAATGTCCAGGTGTAACCACTTGTTGCACCGGCCATAGAAGGAATGCTGTAAGTATACGTCTGACCACAAACACCTGTCGTCGGATCTCCGGAAATGTTACCCGGAGTTCCGAGTTTTCCGGTACCGATAGTTTTACAACGTTGTGCAGAGTTACCCAAAGGAGAACCGCAGGTGCTCACTGCCACTACGCAAACACTACCGGAAGTAAAAGCTCCGGTTGTAGACACTGTAGCGGAAGTTCCACTGCCCATCACAGATACTCCGGTTCCTGTTGTTGTCCAGATGTAAGCAGCAGCTCCATCAACCGGTGCAATGCTGAAGATTGAAGAAGAACCCGGGCAGAGGGTTGTTGAACCACTGATCGCACCGGGAAGAAGAGGAGCATTCGTGATCGTAATACATCGTGTTCCCCCTGTGTAACCGCAAGCTGTGGTACCGCTGACACAAAGTGTACCACCGGTAAATCCCGCACCGAAGGCGATGTTAACCGTCGGTACAGTTGTCGTTACAACTGCACCTGCACCATTGATGGAAGCATTCCCACCGGTAATTGTCCAGTTGTATGTAGCGGCACCGTCAACGGTTGCGACTGTGTAAATACCTGTGGTGGACGGGCATCCGATTGTGCTTGCATTGCTGAAGTTAGGTGATGAAAGGGTAGAACGGATCCAGCTGCATTTTGTGTTCGCGCTGTTACCGCATGCGTTCTTCGCGAACACACATACGTTCCAGCCGGAGATTCCAGCCGGAGGAAGAGCGGTGTAAGTAAGGGCAACAGTAGTAGAAGTAGAAACATAAGGACCAGGGTTCCCATTAAACAAAATACCTGCGGGACCGTTCCAGGAATAACCTGTAGCACCCGCAACGCTGGTACAGGTAATCGAACCGGATCCGCCAACACAACCTACAGTGGGGAAACTGAGTACAGCGATTGAACCTAACGGAGCGCCACTTGTCACTGTAATTGAAACAGAAACGCAGGCAGTTGTTCCGCAATCACCTTCTGCACGCACGTAAAAGGTGTGAATACCGGCACCTGTAATAGCACCTGTAGTGATAGAAGCGCCGGTTCCAATCACTGCGCCTGCACCACAACCACCTTCGTACCATTTCCAGGATGCACCTGTTCCCAATGATCCACCTGTCAGCGACAGGTTCACGTTGTTACCGGAGCAGATTTCAGTTGTACTTGCCGAAGCGGCAGTTGCAGCAGTTGAAGAAACACAATCTGTTCCAACTTCTGATGTGCATGTCATTGCACCGCAGGAACCGTCGGTAACTGTCACTGTATAAATTCCGGCTGCAAGTCCTGTTGCGGTTGCAGCTGAGCCACCGGAAGGAGTCCATGCATAACTCAATGAACCTCCGCTGCCACCACTTGGGTTTACATTTGCAGAACCATTGTTTGCTCCCGGAGAAGTTTCATTTACTGCCGAACAGGTAACGGATAATGCTGAAGCGGGTTCTGTGATCGTAACAGAACAAGTAGTAGGGGTGGCACAATAATCAGATACTGTGACTGTGTATGTACCGGCGCTAAGTCCGGTAGCAGTCGGACCAGATCCTCCTGCAGGAGACCAGGAATATCCAACGATACCTACACTATTAAACACATTTACACTCGCAGATCCGTCATTCCCTCCGAAGCAAGTAACGTCAGATCCTGGAATACAGGAAACTGACATCGGTACAGCCGGTCCATTAATCGTCTGAGAACTCGTAAATGAGCTGCAATCATCCGATACTGTCACTGTATAGGTGCCTGCCAGCAAACCTGTCGCCTGCGATCCTGTTCCCCCGGAAGGAGACCAGGAATAATGAACCGTGCCAACAGCGTTGTTCACATTGCTTCCAATTCTGCCATCGCCTGTTGAAAGGCAATTTGCATCGTTGATAACAAAAGTGAATCCGGAGAGCGGAGCAGAAGGTTGTGTAATGTTGATTGTGGCAAATGTTGAACCACAAGAAGCATCCGTCACGGATACTGTATACACTCCTGCTGTCAGACCAACGGCAGTAGAACCGCTACCTCCTGAAGGAGACCATGAATAGCTCAGCGAACCCACTGCATTGCTGGTATTGACAGTAGCAGAACCATTGTTCCCTCCGAAACATGTAACATTCGAATTGAGTGAACAACTTGCAGACAAGGCTGCAGAAGGTTGTGTAATGTTGATTGTGGCAAATGTTGAACCACAAGAAGCATCCG
>DAORHY010000342.1:0-3930 GCA_035438225.1 Bacteroidia bacterium | reverse complement strand
GGACATATATGGATGGATGGTACATCCCGTTCTATGCGATTACGGAGTGAGTATACTACCGGGGATGATTTTGTTACGACCACAGCGCTAAACCCGGGCGGCACCGGCCCACAGTATCGTATCAAGTACCTGAGCGCCGACAGCATGGTCTGTTCTTTTCCGGTTCAGGGACCGATCGGTTCCAATACGCTCTGGTGGTGGCACGATGTATACAAAAAGTAATTCAATGCTATTGTTGATATAATCCGGAATGATCCTTCCGGATTTTTTTTATTTTCAATTAAAGTTATCTTTACCGGATAAAAAACAGAACATGTCGTACAACTTACTGAAAGGAAAAAAAGGAATCATCTCCGGGGCTTTGGACGAACGCTCCATCGCCTGGCGCACCGCGTTGAAATGTCATGAGGAAGGCGCCGAACTGGTGCTTACCAATGCGCCGGTGGCCATGCGTATGGGAGAGATCAATAAACTGGCGGAAGCGGTGAACGCCCCCGTGATCGGGTGCGACGTGAGCAGCAATGAAGATGTGACCAGCCTCTTTACCAAGACCATGGAGCATTTTGGCGGCGGTATCGACTTTGTGCTGCATTCCATCGGTATGAGCATCAACGTACGCAAGGGAAAACACTACACCGACATTGATTATGGCTTCAATGCAAAATCGCTTGATATATCCGCGATGAGCCTTCACCGCATGCTGGCCACAGCCATGAAAATGGATGCCATCAACGACTGGGGCAGTGTAGTGGCACTGACCTATATCGCAGCACAGCGGACGTATCCTTTTTACACGGACATGGCAGACATCAAAGCCCTGCTGGAATCCATCACACGCAGCTTTGGCTATCACTATGGTAAAAAGAAGAATGTCCGGGTGAATACCGTTTCCCAGTCTCCTACAAAAACCACGGCCGGTTCCGGAATTAAAGGCTTCGAAGATTTTTACAATTTCGCCGATAAAATTTCACCACTTGGAAATGCAACCGCCGATGCATGCGCTGATTATTGCGTCACATTGTTTTCGGATTTATCACGCATGGTGACCATGCAGAATCTGTACCACGACGGCGGGTATTCTACAACAGGAGTGAGTTTTGAAGTCATGGAAAAATTCGGAAACTGAAGCCCTGCAGAAAAATCAAAAAAATATAAGCATAAAAATAAAAGCATAAAAAAAACGCGGAATCACCCGCGTTTTTTTTATGAGACCGGATATCACTCCTGATCTTTTTTCTTCCTTCCCGACCCGGTTTTCGCCGGCGGAGGAGTGTTTGCTTTGATCACATTGATCTTGAGTGTAGAACTCTCTTTTTCTAAATTCACTTCGAGAATATCTCCTTCGCTCATTTCAGCCTTGATGATTTCTTCCGCAAGCGGATCTTCCAGGTACTTCTGAATGGCACGTTTGAGCGGACGGGCTCCGTAATTAACGTCATAACCACGATCGGAAATGAAATCTTTGGCATCGTCTGTCAACTGAAGTTTGAAACCGAGTTCAACAACGCGTTTGTAAAGATGTACAAGTTCCACATCGATGATTTTGTGAATATCCTCCTTGCTGAGAGAATTAAACATGACCACATCGTCAATACGGTTCAGAAACTCAGGAGCAAATGCTTTCTTCAGTGCGCTTTCGATCACCCCACGGGCATGTTCATCAGCTTGTGTTGATTTTGCATTGGTCTGGAAACCGACACCCTGACCGAAATCTTTCAATTGGCGCGAACCAATATTGGACGTCATAATCATGATGGTGTTTTTGAAGTCCACTTTCCTGCCGAGGCTGTCTGTTAACACTCCCTCATCCAATACCTGTAAGAGCAGATTAAAGATATCCGGGTGTGCTTTTTCAATTTCATCCAGCAGTACAACAGAGTAGGGCTTACGGCGTACTTTTTCAGTCAGCTGTCCGCCTTCTTCGTAACCAACATATCCCGGAGGTGCTCCGATCAGCCTGGAGACTGCAAATTTCTCCATGTATTCGCTCATGTCGATGCGGATCAATGCATCTTCAGAGTCGAAGAGATAACGGGCAATTACTTTTGCAAGTTCTGTTTTACCTACACCGGTAGGGCCAAGAAAAATGAACGTACCGATGGGTTTGTTTGGATCTTTTAAGCCAGCACGGTTGCGCTGAATTGCTTTCACCACTTTTTTAATCGCCTCATCCTGTCCGATAACTTTCCCCTTCAGCTCTTCCGCCATTTTTACCAGACGGTGACTCTCCGTTTGAGCCACACGCGTTACAGGAATTCCTGTCATCATGGCCACTACTTCGGCAACATCATTTTCAGTTACTGTATAGCGGTGGTTTTTCGTTTCCTCTTCCCATTGTTTTTTAGCTACTTCGAGTTGTTCCAGCAGCTGTTTTTCTGTATCACGAAGCTTTGCAGCTTCTTCATACTTCTGGCTGCGAACAACGCGGTTCTTTTCGTTCTTAATATCACCAACCTTACCCTCCAGCTCTAGGATATTTTTAGGAACGTGAATATTGGTAATGTGCACCCGGCTGCCGGATTCATCCAATGCGTCAATTGCCTTGTCTGGAAGGAAACGATCCGTAATGTAACGGGAGGTAAGGGTTACACATGCTTTGATGGCCTCCGGTGTGTAATTCACATTGTGGTGCTCTTCATACCGTTCTTTAATGTTGTTGAGAATCTCCATGGATTCATCAACGGAAGCCGGTTCAACCAATACACGCTGGAAGCGTCGGTCGAGTGCACCGTCTTTTTCAATGTACTGACGATACTCATCCAGTGTTGTTGCACCGATACATTGGATTTCACCGCGCGCCAGGGCCGGCTTAAACATATTGGAAGCATCCAGTGAACCGGAAGCGCCGCCGGCTCCTATAATGGTGTGAATTTCGTCGATGAACAAGATGACGTCCGGAGATTTCTCCAGTTCGTTCATCACTGCTTTCATCCGTTCTTCAAATTGACCGCGGTATTTGGTTCCGGCAACAAGAGAAGCAAGATCCAGCGTGACGATTCGTTTATTAAAAAGCACCCGGGATACTTTGCGCTGAACAATACGGAGTGCAAGTCCTTCTGCAATAGCAGATTTACCAACACCGGGTTCACCGATCAGGATCGGATTGTTCTTTTTACGTCTGGAAAGAATCTGTGAAACACGTTCGATTTCTTTTTCCCTGCCTACAATCGGGTCAAGACGGCCTTCTTCGGCAGCTTTGGTCAGATCGCGTCCAAAATTATCCAGTACAGGAGTTTTTGATTTGGAGTCAGTTGATTTTTTACCACTGATGCTTCCTCCGCCACCCCCTTCATCATCTTTTGCATACGGATCATCCTCATTGGGATTCTGTGGTGCTTCGGATTTGAAATTGGATTTAATAATGTCCAGTTCTTCTTTCACAATTTCGTAATTGATACCGTATTGATTCAGAATTTGAGTAGCAATATTGTCTTCATCTTTTAAGATCGACAACAACAGGTGCTCAGTACCGATGACATCACTCTTGAAAACTTTCGCTTCAAGATAAGTGATTTTCAGTGCTTTTTCAGCCTGCTTTGTCAAAGGGACATTGCTCAGGTTATTGATCGAAGCCGAACTCCCTTTAACGGAAGATTCGACTGATTTTCTCAATTCATTCAGGTTAATTCCCAAGGATTTGAGGATCTTTATTGCCATGCCTTCCCCTTCGCGGATGAGTCCAAGCAAGAGGTGTTCAGTGCCGATATAATCATGGCCCAGGCGAAGTGCTTCTTCACGACTGAACGTAATTACATCCTTGACACGGGGAGAAAATTTAGCTTCCATAACTCAGTGTTTTCGTTGTATAACGGTTTTGTACTTTTTAAGTTATCGCAATTTGATGCAAGTTATACACAAATTTAGCGATTGATTTCTTCGGTTTGCAATTAACGTGCAATTGCCTAGTTCCTGCCAAACGGTCAGGTCTAC
>DAORHY010000341.1:0-3943 GCA_035438225.1 Bacteroidia bacterium | reverse complement strand
GCTGGGCGTAATGACTGTCGTCACCGGTGTGAGTGGATCCGGGAAAACCAGTCTGGTGAAGAAAGTCCTGTATCCGGCTTTGAAAAAAATTCACGGTGGATACGGAGAACAAAGCGGTGTTTTCGATAAGGTCAGCGGGGACTACAGCAAACTAACTTCGATTGAATTTGTAGATCAGAATCCGATTGGCAAATCTTCACGGTCCAATCCGGTGACTTACATCAAAGCATACGACGAAATCCGAAGCCTGTATTCGGATTTGCCTCTTTCCAGGTCCCGGAAATACAAACCTTCACATTTCAGCTTCAACGTCGAAGGCGGCCGATGCGAAGTTTGCGAGGGAGAAGGTGAAGTCACCATCGAAATGCAGTTTATGGCCGACATTCACCTGCTGTGTGAAAACTGCCATGGAAAAAGATTCAAGCAGGAAATTCTCGATGTAGAATATAAAGGCAGGAACATTGCTGATATTCTGGAGATGACTGTTGATGAAGCCATAGAATTTTTCAGTGCTCCGATAAAATCCTCCGGAAATGATCAGAAAATTTCATCCAAATTAAAACCGCTGGCGGATGTCGGCCTGGGTTATATCCGTCTGGGACAATCTTCGAGTACACTTTCCGGCGGGGAAGCACAACGTATCAAACTGGCTTCTTTCCTGGGAAAGGGACATGCCCATGATCATTCCCTTTTTATTTTCGACGAACCCACAACCGGATTGCATTTTCACGATATAAAAAAACTGTTGAAATCGTTTGACATGCTCATTGAACAGGGGAAGTCAGTGTTAATTATCGAACACAATCCGGACGTAATCAAGTGCGCCGATTGGGTGATCGATCTGGGTCCCGATGGCGGTGAGGCCGGAGGCCAGCTTATTTTTGAAGGCACACCCGATGATTTGCCTTCCTGCAAGGAATCTGTCACGGGCCAATTCATCCGGGATAAATTAAGGCTCATCAGCCAGTAGAAGCGGTTTCCTGCGCTCAGGGGGGACTGTGTTTCAAGTTATTTTCCCCGATTTGGCCCAACAGGTCCGGATATTCATGCCCGGATTCAAGAATACTCCAGATAATCTTGTGTTTCTTGTTGATTTTCAGCTATTCAAAAAGATTCATACTGCCTTGTTCATTTAAATTATTTTCTATTTTTGTTGCGTATCCTTTAAACAAAACAGCTAATTAATTTATGTCAGAGCACAATAGCCAGCGTGAAGAAGTATTTTCTAAATCGGTCAGAGCAGGAAAGCGTACCTATTTCTTCGACGTTAAAAGTACCAAGGCAAATGACTTTTACCTGACCATCACGGAAAGCAAGAAGCGCATCGGTGACGATGGCAATCCTTATTTTGAAAAACATAAAATATTTCTCTACCGGGAAGACTTTCAAAAATTTGTGGATGGATTAAATGAAGCAATCAACCATGTGGGAACTTTAAAAATTGAAACACCTGATCAACCTTCCGGAAACAACCCGGGGCAAGGTGATTCAGCGTCTCCATTCAGTGATGTGAATTTTGACGATCTCGGAAAATAAATTCTATCAATAAATTCTGAGCCCCCTTCCACAAAAAGGGGGCTCTTCTTTTTTCAACATGCAGAAAATGGATTCACTTGTTCCTGCCATTTATGCAAAAGGAAATTCTGCGGCGGCGGAAAGCGTGCATCTGTCATTTGATGAATCGTCCGATGATCTGGTCATTCATTTTGCCCAGGATACACGTGTACACTGGCACATCCGGAACATCCAGGTTTGCATTTCAGGTCAACTTGCAACTGCCAGCCATCCTGGAATTGCAGGAGCATCAGTACAATTTCAGCAGCTTGAATTTGCACGGTTTCTGACTACACAACAGTACCGCAAAGGGTATTCCGGTCTGAAGTCAAAGGTGAATTCCGGTGGATTATTTTTCTTTTTTCTATTCTTTTCCGGGTTCATTGCTATCGTATTCTCCTGTTATTTTCTTTTGCTTCCCTGGATTGCAGAAAGGGCCGTGGACCTGCTCCCACTTTCTGTCGACGAACGGATCGGAAAAACCATTTATGAAAATACAGTCACCGGTGAAACGACAGATACGGCACAAACACGACGCATGAATGCATTTGCATCGCACTTTGAATTTCACAGCAATCAGCCGCTGCACTTTTCTGTTGTGCGTTCGAAAGAAATGAACGCCTTTGCCCTTCCGGATGGAAACATTGTAATTTATTCAGGTATTCTTCCAATTCTGAAATCAGAAAACGAACTTGCTGCATTGTTATGTCATGAATCCGCACATGTTAAGAAAAGACATTCCATGAAACTCCTTGCCAAAAATCTGGCAGCATACCTGTTGGTATCAGTAATCATGAGCGATGTACAAGGTGTGATGGCTACGCTTGTAGAAAATGCAAATACCCTGGGCTCACTTTCATTTTCCCGCGCATACGAGGAAGAAGCAGACCTGGAAGGTTTAAACATCCTGAATGCAAATTCCGTGAACGCAGAAGGGATGACGGATTTGTTGAATTCACTGCAAGCGCACGATAGCCTTCAAATACCAGATTTTCTGAGTACACATCCGGTTACCAAAAACAGAATCCTGTATGTCCGAAATGCCATAGCTGAAAAGGCTCAGCGGAATCCATCCCGTCCTGAACTGAAAACACTTTTTAATGAAATAAAACAGAACGCCAATGGATTTCCTTTTTAAATTTCGGAGAATGATTATATTGCTTATTTTCAGTACATTATAACTGACATTTAAATCCCTGCGACAACCCTGGACAGTTCAGATTTTCAATATCCGGGGATGCAGGATCTCGGGTTAGTATTGGAAATGAATATTAATGAACATTCATTTGTTACAACTTTCCGGCAAATACCACGCTGTATTCAATTCATGTTGGTAACTTTAGAAGGTTAATCCTCCCTAAAACCTTATTTTTGCGGTTCTTAAAGCATCTATGCAAGTAACATATTTCGGTCATTCCTGCTTTCTTGTTGAAGTAAATGGAAAAAAGCTCCTTTTTGATCCATTTATTAAACCAAATCCGCTGGCCAAACATATTGATACAAAAACAATACAGGCAGATTACATCCTTGTTTCACATGGGCATGAGGATCATACTGCAGACTTGGTTGAATTGGCGCGTCAGACAAACGCCACAATAATTTCTGCATATGAAATTCACCTTTGGCTGCAGTCCAAAGGTATCAAAGCCACCCATCCGATGAATACCGGTGGGCACTGGATTTTTGATTTTGGAAAGGTAAAGTGTGTCCGTGCGGAGCATTCCAGCAGTTTTGCCGACGGAACCTATGCGGGAAATCCTCTGGGCTTTCTGATTGAAACTCCTGAAGGAAATTTCTATTACGCGGGGGACACTGCCCTGCATTACGACATGAAACTGATCGGCGACTTCAAACGCATGAATTTTGCCTTCCTCCCGATTGGCAACAATTTTACAATGGGAATTGACAATGCCGTTATCGCATCTGATTTTATCAAATGCGAAACTATTATCGGAATGCATTTTGACACTTTTGATATGATCAAAATTGACCATGCCGAATCAAAAAGAAAATTTGACCTCGCCGGAAAACAATTATTGTTGATGAAGATCGGAGAGGCACTTGAAATATAATTGCTTTTGCCCCGTTTTGATAAATCTTCTGATTCTATCAACAGGGGCAGCAGGTTTGACTTAATTACTAAACATGAAGAAGGTATGGGAAAAATCATAGCCATTGCAAATCAAAAAGGCGGTGTAGGAAAAACTACAACAGCAATGAACCTGGCTGCCAGCCTGGCTGTCCTCGAATACAAAACACTGCTGATTGACAGTGATCCGCAGGCGAATGCTACCTCCGGCGTAGGATATGATCCACGGACAATCAAGATGAGCAACTATGAGTGCATCATCAACGAAGCCGATCCGAAGGACATCATTATGAAAACGGA
>DAORHY010000340.1:0-3981 GCA_035438225.1 Bacteroidia bacterium | reverse complement strand
CGTGACGTACACCGATGAAGCAAATGCCGAGGCTGCTGCGCTTTTCTTTCGCACAGCGATCGTATTCAGATTCGCCGGCCCACCGGCTTCATAGTAGGCGCAGTACAGTGTGTTCTGGTAGGATGAATTGGAACGGTCCACAGCCAGCCATTCTTTGTCTGCAATCGGGCCATTGAATTGTGTCGGGTCGAAGAGCGCAGTGATCGGTCCTGTGGTTCCGATAATTTCGGGTGTACTTCCCCGTTGCCAGTTGGCACCGCCGTCATCTGAATAAGCCCATAGCAACTGCCAGGTCACGCTTGTAAATCCCTGGAGGTACAGGTTGATCCAGCTGGTGTATACCCGGCCATTTTTGTCATAGGCAAAATTCGGATCGCCGCCGCCGGCAATGGTTACCCCTGAGACGACCGGCAACGGATCGAAACCACTGCGTGTCCAGGTGGATCCAAAGTCATTTGTATAGTAGATATGATTCACTGGAACATCATTCGTTCCACTGCCATTCGGATCTACTGTATTTGAAGAACAAACCCAGTTGTTTGAATCCAATGGGTTGAGTGCAGCATGTACTTCCGATTCGGCTTCGGCACTGCCACTGATTACCACCTCATTCAGAGATGATATTCTTTCAGAAAAAAGATGTCTTGCTTCCTTGCGGTATTGGGCAGGAACATGGTGGATGAATTCTTTTTCAGAAAACAAACCGGTACGCAGTTTTTCGTGAATGATGCCTCTCACAATCCGTGCGGATGACTCAGCGGTCAGGTGGCCCTGTGCATGGAGGAGATTACCAGGCAGGCAAAGAAATGCGGGAAGAAGAAGGAAGCGTTTGTACATTGGACGGGAAGTTAATATGCGAAAGGTAAAAAAATTATCGCTGCGATCTTTTCCCCGTTGGGGAGATAGGTTTTATCACGGAATCAATGCAGATCCTTCACATCCGGCCATTTCTTTAAAAAATGAATACCCGGATAGTGGAACAACCATTTTTATCAACTATTCTAAGCGAATACAATCCCTTGGAGAAATTAGAGGTCTGAATCATCAGTTCGTCTCCGGCAGACTGTGTAGTATATATTATTCTTCCTGAGGAATTCATCAGCTCAAATGATTTTAGAGAATTGTCCTTTTCAGTACAAAAAATTAAAATCATGTTTGCATTTGGATCATACATAAATTTATACATGGAAGGATCCATGAATTTGACCGCGATGATATCTGAATATTCAAATGCGCCATCAAAATCGGTCTGCTTCAGACGGTAATATTGAATGCCGGAAAACGGATGTTCATCGGTAAACGAATAATCCAGTAATTCTGTTGAATTGCCTGCACCGTTGACCACGGCGATCCTTTCGAAGTCAATGCCATCCCGACTTCTTTCCACGATAAAATAATCATTATTGGTTTCGGAAGCGGTGTTCCATTTTAACACGATCCGTCCTTCTTCCTTCACTCCGGTAAAGGAAATCAGTTCTACCGGAAGAGGATTGATTGTACACAGATTCTGTAAAATAGAAACAGTAGTGCCACTGTTTGTTACGGCAATATCGGGTCTTCCGTCACCGTCAAAATCATCGATGCCTACATCATACGATATTCCGGAAGGCAGATCTGTCCGGGTAGCAAATGAAATAGTACCGGGCACACTGGTGTTTCGGAAAAGGCTGGCAACGTTTTTCATATAATTACCGGTAACAATATCGGGCTTTGCATCCCCGTTAATATCACCAAAAGCGAGACCGTAATGGGTCATGGTTCCGGCGGGTGTTGCAAAATCCTGCCGGGCAGCCAGGGAAATTGTCCCCGGAGTACTCAGGTTCCGGTAGATGGCAAGCGTGGCAACGTCCCTGTTTACAACAGCAATATCAGCGAGATTATCTCCATCCAAATCCCCGACATGTACAAAGTAGGGCACAGTTCCGGGTGCAAAATCCTGACGTGTTGCAAATGAGATAACTCCTGGTGTACATGTATTTCGAAAGATGGAAAGCTTGTTGCTTGTAAAGGCGGTAATGACGACATCCGGTTTTCCATCCCCATCCAGGTCGCCGACATCAATTTTATGCGGTTGGGTGGTGGTTGAAAAACTTACCCCCGGAGCAAAGGAAATGGTTCCCGGACCGGTACTGGTATTTCGCAAAACCCAGAGGCAGTTGCCGGACCAGTGCACAGACAGAAGGTCCGGTTTTCCGTCACCATCGATGTCAATGATTTTATTTCCGTTGCCCTGTCCGGAGGATGCGGCAAAATCCTGTCGTGGTGCAAAAGACAGGTTCCCGGGAACGCTGGTGTTTCGGTATACTGAAACAAAGGTTCCACCACCGTTTCCGCCCAATGCAACATCCGGTTTTCCGTCACCGTCAAAATCACCAATTGAAATTTCACAGGGTTGTGCTGCTGTTACCCATGGAAACACAACTTTTGGGGCAAAGGAAATAACTCCGGGGACGCTGGTGTTTCTTGTTACCGTGAAAGTTGCATTGAAATAATCCGGAACAATGAAATCGGGTAAACCGTCACCGTCCATATCCCAGATTTCGATATTGTGTGATCCCCCTTCGAAAACGAAGGGCGGGGCGAAGCTGATTGTGCTGCTGCAACTGATGGTCGTAGTGAAAGGCTTCGCTGAATAGGCCGTTAAATGAGTGGCAAGGTTCGTAACGGTAATGTATTGGAAATTTGAACCGGCAGGTACGGTGACAGTCAGTGAGCCGACTGCTGCTGAAGACACGATGGCAGGGGTTGCTCCAAAATACACTATGTTGTCAGTGGGTGTCGTACTGAATCCGCTACCTGTGATAGTCACCAAAGTTCCGACGGGTCCTGAAACAGGGGAAAAGGAGGCAATGGTCTGGGCATTCAGGTTTTGTACCCAAACCAAAATCCAACAAAGCAAGCCCCCAACTTTTAAAAATTGAATTTGCCTTTTTTTCATCTTAATAATTAAACCAAGATACCCGCAGTATTTGATCGATTACGTTTACACAAAATACATCATTGAACGTTATGGAAAAATGACAAAAGACATTTTTTCTAAGCTTTCATTATGTAATGAATGAAGTCCTAAAATTGCGAAACCTTCATTGCGGACATGAAAAATGGTAATTCCGCATGGCGGGTATATTCTGATTCCTTATTGCTTCGCAGGTTTATAATTGCGGTTCTGAATCTACTTCATTACTTGGTGGACTGCCGGTGACCGCTCACAGAGGATATCCGTTTCGTTCACTATTTCTGCCGGGTATTTTTCGGTCGCGATTTTGTTTTAAAAACCTTTAGTGGTTCGTCTTTCAATACCTTGTTTCAGTATCCTCCTTCCACCTGACCCGTATTCTAAAAGTTTCCGGTTACATCCCTGCTCAAAGGAAGTTGGAAATGCTCTGAATACAAATGCATCCGGAGTATTCTGCTTCCAACCGGAAGAGCGACACTACTGTGCAATTACAACATTCTCTCTTTTCAATGCTTGTCCGGTTTCCGAAAGCAACAGCAGGGAGTACACGCCAGGCGGTAATTTTATTTTTAAGACCTGATTGGCCGGCACCGGAGAATGGCTGATGATCTCTTGCCCGTTCATGTTCGTGACATTCAGATAATATTTTTCAGGAAGTTCACTGATCGTTAGTTCATGGCTGGAGGGATTGGGAAAGATGGAGATCGGATCATTTTCCAGTGTTCCTACGGAACTGCATATTTCAATGATCACATTGATGGAGTCATTACCAGTGAGGCCATTTGCATTTGTAACGCTCACTCCGATGGCTATTGTGTCGGGTACAGGAGATTGAATGCTGAGGAATCGGTTCACGCTTCCATCGGACCAGGCATAGCTGCTGTAGTTTGCTCCCGCATCGAGCGTGAGCGTGTTATTAATGCAAATAGCCGTATCGTTTCCCAGGTTATAGGAAAGCTGCAGGGAATCGTAGATTGCTGTAAAAATAGTATCGTTCACAGGAGTGGTGAAAGTCTGTGTAAGTG
>DAORHY010000339.1:0-4009 GCA_035438225.1 Bacteroidia bacterium | reverse complement strand
GAAGAGCTTTCGAATGTTTATCGTTATCTCCTGCAAACCAATGACAAAGAATTAACCACGTTGAATACCGAGCTTGAGTTCATTGAAGCATATTATTTCCTGTTACAGACCCGGTTTGGTACCGGTGTAAAGCTGGTGGTAGATGTTTTGCCGAGTTTTCGTGAATTTCTTATTCCGCCATTGACTTTGCAAATTCTTGTAGAGAATGCTGTCAAACACAATGTAGTATCTGTAGCGAGACCACTGGTGATCCGGATTTCCTCCGATGCTTTGGGTAATCTGATGGTTGATAACAATATTCAGAAAAAGGCTCAGGTTGTTCCTTCCAGTGGTATGGGACTGGCAAATATTACCGCCAAATATAAATTACTGAAACAGTCGGATGTTATCATCCATTCGACTGCTGAAAATTTTCAGGTAAAATTTCCACTGATTAGCCCGCAGATGCCCTATGACCCGTTTGACGCAAGCCTTGCTGTGAAACGTGAAACCAATACTGTTAACCAATCTTCAATACAATTTAAAAATGCCTGATTCCCTGAATATCCTGCTCGTCGAAGATGAGGACCTCGCAGCCAAGAAGCTGAAAAAAATGCTCTTTGAAATTGATCCCGGTATGTGTTGCATTGGAATAACGGATTGTATTGAATCTACGGTTGAATGGCTGAAGAAAAATGGCTGTCCCGACCTGATTTTCATGGATATTGAGCTTGCCGATGGGCAAAGCTTTGAGATTTTTTCAAGGATAGATATAAAATGTCCTGTTATTTTTACTACAGCATACGATGAATTTGCATTGAAAGCATTCAAAGTAAACAGTATTGATTACCTGTTGAAGCCCATTAAGGCTGAAGAGTTGAAAGCTGCACTTGAGAAATTCAAGAACCTTAGAGTTCAGCCTGGTTCGGGAAAAACGGATTCCGGAAGCCAGCAACACAGTATTGAAAAGCTGGTAGAAACACTGGTTGCTCAACAAAACTCAGAGAAATACAGGAGCCGTTTTTTAGTTAAATCCGGTCAACGCCTCATGCCGATAGGAGTAGAACACATCAGTTATTTTTTTACGGAAGACAAAATTGTCTTCATAAGAACAAAAGACAATCACAAGTTCGCCATGGATTATACACTGGATGAACTGGAGCAACAGTTGGATCCCCGCCATTTTTTCCGCGCCAACAGGCAGTACATTCTAAATACGATTTGTATCGACGAAATCCATACGTGGTTTAACGGCAAGCTGAAGGTCGGCATCAAACCCAGGCCGGATGAAGAAGTCATCGTCAGCCGCGAACGCGCCGGTGATTTTAAGGAGTGGATGGGGGAGTGAATGAGGTTGAATGTACAGGATCTGGAGTTGAATGGATTGTATCTGAGGAATTGATCCGCCCGGGTCCGTAGCAGTTTTTTAAATTTCTCTTTCTTTAAAAATAGTAATTCACTGTTTCCTGCAACCAACCCATACTATTTTGTAGACGGAATTTAACGCTTTAACAAACTTTTCCTCCGCTTCGTCAACAAAAGATAAAATTATTCTTTTCGCTGTGTCAATTTTGGTGCGTAAAATAATTCATCAGAAAAAATAAGACACATGACAAATTTCAATCGTCCGGACGTATACCGGAACATTCACAAGGCGCTTCGTAAGGTTATGTTTGATTTTTCATATGCGGCAGGCCGCATTGATATCTGGCGTGATGAGCAGCTTCAGGTGTTGAACAGGCAATTCGATGCATTCGTCGGTATACTTGAATTGCACGGTGCAAAAGAAGACAACTATTCTTTGCCCTTGCTGGAATCCAAGAGGGCCGGGAGCACGAAACACAACGAAGAAGAACACGAACAGATTCAGGCAGAGATCGAAGGTTTAAAGCAGCAAATGAGCGCATTGATTGACTCGCGTGAAGCTCATCGGACAGATTGCTACTGGAACTTTTATTATGCAGTTAACAACTTCATCAGCACTTACCTGATGCACATGCAGATGGAAGAAATTGTGATGACCAACCTGTTTTATGAACTGTGCTCGGATGAAGAGTTGCAGGCGATGACGGCAGCGATACTCAACAGCCTGACTCCGGCTGATTCCATGATGATTTTACCCAACATGATTCCTGCCATTGAACCTTCTGAACGCTTGCACATGATGTCCCGGATCCGGATGACTGCACTTCCATCGGCATTTGACGCATTGATGAAATTATGTAAAGAGGTACTTCCACCAGTTGATTTTCTTGAATTGAAGGAAGAGCTGGATTCCGCTACGCTTACAAGGTAACCGGACCCTCAAGGAAATGTTAAGGAATGCGGAGGAAATGCTAAATATTTGTTAAGGCTGTAGTATACTCAACGGTTCATACGTCTAATTCTACAGTTGGGTAAGAAAGTAAAAACAAACAACTTCAAGACACCGTTTATTTGCATGCATAATTCATAAACACCTGATCATCTCTCACCCGGAAATAAATCTCCTGAATCCCGGAACACATTTCCACAAACTCAAAATAAAATGAAACATGTAAAAATTCTTCTCGCGCTATTGGCAGGATTCCTCGCACCTGCACTTTCAAATGCTTTCGCCAAACCATCGAGGCTTACGGAAACACGTACTTCAAAAGCGTACCATGCTATCGTGATGGAAGGCAATGCTAAAATCACACTGGTGCAGGATGACGCTCCCGGTTTGTCATTAACCGGTACCAAAGATCAACTGTTGAACATGACTACGTTTTTGAAAAACGATACATTGTACATCATCCAGACGAACAATTACGATGTAAAAGGCGAGCGCACAGAAATCCTAATCAATGTCGATAATCTTACACTCCTGGACATTAAAGGGAATTCAGTAGTTGAAGCATATGGATACATCGATACGGATATCCTGAGCATTAAAGTAGACAATGGTGCAGTAGTGAATCTGGATGTCAGGGCTTTGAAAGTCAAGTCAGCGGTGCTTGGTTGTGGTTCTATTCAGTTGAGCGGAACGGCAGGATCATTTCTTAGCGACTGCCAGGGTTGCGGTTCAATTGATTTGCATGCACTCAGGATTCTGGACAAGGAAGGATGAGAATGGATTTTGGATTGTTGATTTTGGATTGCCCCCGTTTATTGTTTTGGTTAAATAAAAATGAGGCTTCATTGTGGTAGGTGAACCTCGACCCGTATCAGAAATGATGCGGGTTTTTTATTTTTCAGAGCATCAGAAAAGTGAAAAAAGCGATTCAAAATAGGATGAATTAATTCTGAACGATACGGATTCCTTTATTCCAGTATATAATATAAGCCTATGCAAATGCAAAGAACCGATATGGATGTAAAGCCATACAGAATCCAGTAATACAATTCCGGGACCGGGTTGACCAGGGAGAGAACGCAGCTGATAAAACCCAGGAGCGCGCCCGTAGACAGAAATGTGAAACCGGTCGATTGTCTTTTTGCATTTTTTATTTTTCGGAATTCTTTAATGTGCGCTTCAATCACTTCACTATCACAACCCAGGGAAATGAGCTCTTCCTGAATTTTTTCAGCATCGAAGTTGTCGGCAATCCATTGTTGAATTTTCAAAGGGCTGACAGTATAGGTATTGGTCATGATAGCCTGACAATAAAAATGGGAAAAATCAAAATGTTCGTCAGGTCTAATATATGAATTTTGATAAACCGGAGAGTGTGTAACGATTGAATTTTTCAACCCTGGGTTTGTTTTGTGGAACTGGTGATTCGGAAGGCTGAATAATTTCTTTGTTTTGAAATGAAAAATGCAGGATAGGTCGCCTTGTCAGCAAAATGGAAATTTAGGGCAAAAATTGAACACGCTATTTTATTTTGGAAAAACAGACTGGAGTAGGGTCTGCTGTTCACAGATTCGACAGAAATTTGAGTAAATCATTACGGTCTTGCCTGCTCAGGTTATAAAAATACTGAACGGAAGCTGCCGCTTCTCCTCCATGCCATAGAATGGCTTCCTGGATATTTCGTGCACGGCCATCGTGCAAAAAGTTAGTATGGCC
>DAORHY010000338.1:0-4034 GCA_035438225.1 Bacteroidia bacterium | reverse complement strand
GAGCAGCCGGGCCAAGGTGGTCATATCGGGAGATCAGATGGCCCGTGACATCGAATAGCTCTATTGAAATATCCTTCGAGGCATCACAATTCACCAGGGTACATTTTTCCCGTGCCGGATTTGGAACAAGCAATGGAAGGGGAGTCGGGGAAACCATCCCAATACCCGTGCTAATCACTGTGATGGTCTGGGTAATCGTGTCATTCACACACGATCCTGATCCAAGTGCGATGAGTGTGACGGTGTACGTTCCGTCTGCGGTATAAACATGGGATGTGTCTTGCGTAATGACAGGTTGGCTGCCGTCTCCAAAATCCCAAATATATCCCTGCGCAGCAGCGCTGAGGTTTGAAAAGATGACGGGAGAACCGGTATTTACCGGAGAAGCGGGACTGTAAGTAAATCCTGCAATTGCACCTGAAACCACATTGATCACCACAGGAATGTTTGTTGTTTGAGGAGGTGTGCCATTGTCTGTGGCGGTCAAGATCACTGTGTGGTAACCCGGTCCGGCTGCAGAGCCAATCACTTCAACCTCCATCGTTGCTGTATTTCCTGTTGCCGAATTCAGAACTGTCACCCCGCTTGTCCCCTGCATATCGATTGTGGGCGTTGTGGTTTGAATTTGCTCGGGGGATAAATAATCAATGGTAAAATTCAGTGTATCATTCACACAGAGGTCGATGGTATCACACACATGCAATGAACTGACTATCGGAGGTACATTCGCACCACTGACACACACATTGAAGATGAAGGATTGATTGTCGAGAAAATCGATTCCGCCGTCTGTTGCAAACGGGCCATTATAAACAATGCCACTGGTATCGAATTGTCCGATTTGAACGTAGTCGATCCCATTCCCCCGATTGACTCCTACAGTTGAAGGAAATCCGCCAAATCCGCCAACACCGCCAGATGCATCGCCGGTAGTCCATTGCATATCCTTGTAACAAAAAGAAACATTATTCCCACTTGGCAATAAAGGATCCTGTCCGTCGGTGATGATGAGTTGAAAAGTATTTCGCAGATCATCATGATATCCAAAATAACCCACGGAATCCCATTGAATGATCAGGTGGGAAGATGTAAGTTGATACCACACGAAACCGCTCAATGTATCCCGTGTATCCACATCTCCCCAAAAAGGAGCAATCATGACAAAATTAGGATCTGGAAATGTGTTTGAAGTAAAAGTACTATATGGGGCTCCAACGGAAACATTGCCATTATTGTTGATGTATACTTCGTTCACCTGTTGGCCATAAAAACAAAAATTGAATGGCAATTGAATCGCCACCGTCGACCAATCATCATTGCGGTATTCCGGAGGAACACCCGGGCCACCGCTTCCACCGGATCCATCGAATTGAACAACCTGCCAAAGGCCATCGTGTTCAATCCAGCAATCGCAGGGAGTTATCGTGGACTGAAGATGCGCAGGAGAAATCTGTCTTGCTACCGGATGGGTAGCAGGGTTTATGATTTTTTCCCACCCTGTCAGACGACCTTCTTTCTTCAGTTTGTCCAAATACCCGGTATTTATTTTAGTTGGACCGTTCTGCGAAAAAGCGGGTGCAGAAAAAATGAATAAAAAGAGGATGGAAAAGAGCGTGCAGGCGAATGATCTGTTCATTTGATTGCGCTTTAATTATGACGCTTTCAAATGTAAAAATAAATACATAAAATTTTTTAGCTCCCAAAAATCAATAGCCATTTCAGACCAACACGATAGAGCATCGATTTATTACCATTAAAAATGGACGTCACAAGGTAGAGTGTCAAAGCGGGCCGAAAGCGGGGCAATCGGGTCCACTCTTTTTAAATGGCCAGTTACAGGTATTGAACTTGAACCCAAAATAGAAATCAAAACTTTTTACGTCAGTAAGACTGAGCCATTGCAGAAGCCTGTCTGTACCTATGACAAAAAATGAATACCTCAAACCGATACCTGCTGAAGGCTGTTTGTATTCGAAGAGTGTAAAATCCGCAGCAGCTTCAAATTTCCTCCGTTCATACCGGACCGAAAGATCCACCTGATTTCCGCGGGCAACCTGCTTGGCACCAAAATGCAGACGGTTCACCCAGCTGACATTCGCATACACTTTCGGAACAATACAATAGTCAAATTGCAGACTGACGGCTGAGGGCAGCCACATTCCAAAAGATTCCGAAGTTGCAGAATTTGCAGTTCCGTTAACTTTGTTGCTGATCAGCGAATCGAACCCCGCCATCGTTGAAAATTCTATGGAATCTATTCCATTCCAGGTTCTGTCGGATTGCGTCTGAACAGACAGTGATTGCGACTGCCGGAAAAAATCAACCATCCCGATATCCAGAAAGGATAGGCCAATACGGTAGTCGTACTTTTTAAACTGATCAGAGGTTCTGTTACAGTCAAATGCTCCAGGATTTCGTTTGTGCATATAGACTGCGCCAAGTGTGGTACTCAATCCCAGTCCGCGAAGAGCAAAAAGACTGGAGTTACCGTCCGCATTCACTGCATGCCCGAGAGTGGCGTCCATGGCGTGAACAACAGCATGCGTCGAATCGTAGAATGTATAATCCAGCTTCCTGGCATCCAGATACAATCCATCGAAACCAATGAGTACATTTCCAGTTATGGCCCATTTCAGATAATCTTTCGTCGTCTCCATGTAGACTTTTCCATAGGTAAAACCGGCTTCAGCCCAATTCATCCAGGCAAAAGAGAAAGGGGTACTGCTGATGCGCTGTCCGAATCCGGCCGGATACTTGTATTTTTCATAAACAAACTTACTGAGTCCTGCTGGTGCTTTTAAAATGCTGATTTCATTCCGCAATGCTGTGTGGATTCCCCATGCATCAGCACCATTGTTTTTGATATAGGATGGCCCGATAATCAGTGCATGTGCAAAACCACTGACCGGGTTTCCGGTGTAATCATCAGAATAGTTTTTTCCCGGAGGAACAGTACCCAGAATTGACCGGGGGATAATTTTTGTGGCGGAAGGGAAATAGATGTACGTGTTCTCTGCAAAAAAATCTCCTGCTAAAATGTTGAATTCATATTTATAGGGAGCGCCCACAATCGTTGCAGGATTAAGGAAAATTCCCATGTTCCCGCTGTAATTGCTGTTGCTGATCCCCCACATTTCCTGTGAATGGGCTCTCCCCACAAAGCACATGAGGACCAGGATTATCGGGATGTTCTTCATCGTTGATTCAAAAATACAGAACTATCAACTCCGGTTGACAGCGTCCGGAAAAAGGTTATTGATAACAAACGAACAATCCGGTAGTTTATTCTGGCTTTGTCGGGTTCATATTTTAAAGACGTTTTGTTGTCGCCTGTACACAAATGAAATTTGAATACAAAAGGTTGCACCCGGAACAATGCAAAATCTTCGTTTTCAGAATGCATTTCAATACGTACATTGCACAATCCGATGAAACCAACTCATATCCAAACCCTCCGTGGACAAATCGTTGATGTTGTTCACAAACGAATTTTCCGGGGAACGCTGCACCTGAGCGACGGAAAAATCGAAAAAATCATTGAAGAAAGTAATAATGAATCAATATTCATTTTACCCGGATTTGTGGATTCACACATTCACATTGAAAGCTCGATGCTCACGCCTTATGAGTTTTCGAGAATGGCTTTGCCCCATGGAACCGTTGCGACCGTTAGTGACCCCCATGAAATTGCCAATGTTATGGGTATGGAGGGAATTTTGTACATGATAGAAAATGCAAGGAAATCGCCGTTGAAATTTTACTTTGGCGCCCCTTCCTGTGTTCCTGCCACCAAATTTGAAACTGCCGGTGCCACAATTACCGCAGAGGATATCGAGGTCCTCTTTCGGGATCATGGTCTGAAGTACCTTGCAGAAATGATGAATTATCCCGGTGTTCTGCACCGTGATCCTCTTGTGATGGACAAAATAGCTGTTGCTCAGCGTTACAACTGCAAAGTGGACGGTCACGCACCCGGACTCCGCAGCGAAGAAGCCGCACGCTATATTGCCGCGGGGATTTCTACGGATCACGAA
>DAORHY010000337.1:0-4039 GCA_035438225.1 Bacteroidia bacterium | reverse complement strand
AGATTTTTTCTTTCGATAAAAGGAAGTACTAAGTCGTTCACTCTTGAATTGAAATCCAGGTTGATGAGCGTGATTTTTACTTTTTTAGTTTGATAAATACTGTTGGCGTCTTCAAACGCCGGAAGTTCTTCAATGCAGGGTTTGCACCAGGTGGCCCAAAAATTCATTACATATAAAGTATCGTCAGTTTTTTGGGTTTCAGAAATTAATTCAGACGCAGGAATAGAACGGAAATTTTGTGCCTGAATAAATGCGGAAGCCAGGCAAAGAAGCCCTGTAAGTATCAATTTCACTTCATAAAATTAAGAATTCAAATTGAAATATGTTTACTCTCGTCTAAATATAATCTTCTTTAAAATGTATTCTTTTTTTGAAAATAAGTTATCTGTTGATCACAGGTATACCATCAGGGGGTGAATTGAAACTGATCACACAGGTCCGTTTATTAAAAAAAAAAGAAATAAAAATGAATTTAGTTATTGTTATGAATTGCGCATGGACTTGAGATTAAGAAGCTGACCCGGCCTCCGAACCAAACAAAATGCCTGGGTAGATGCATTTTTTCCGGTGAACAGTACCTGTCTGATACATTCAGATCTTTATTGATGAAATCAGTTCGGAACACTGTTTGAATGTTGCGTGAATTTATTTATATTCGTTTTCTTAAACAAGTGATCATGAACAGACGCTCTTCTCCCTTCGGAATCTCAATAGTTTTTCTGTCATTCATTCTCATGGGCTCTTTGAAAGCGCAGGTCACGATCAATTATGGTTTGACACCGCAACAGCTGGTGCAAACCATGCTGGGTATCGGTGTGACTGCAACCAATGTAACATTTACCGGTACATTAACTGCCACCGGCGGGTTTATTGAGCCATCGAATAGTTTCAATATTCGCAATGGCATCGTTCTTACCACCGGCAGTCCGTCAAGAATACCCGGTCCGAACACTATGGACAGTGCCTCTGTTGATAATGTTCTCCCCGGTGATTCTTTGCTTGACCTGTATACCACCGCATTTACACAGGATGCCACCATTCTTGAATTCGATTTTGTTCCGTCATCCGATTCGATTGCCTTTGATTATGTTTTCGGATCTGAGGAATACAATGAATTTGTCAATTCTGGCTACAACGACATCTTTGGTTTTTTCATTAGTGGTCCGGGCATTAATGGTGTGAAGAATATTGCCCTTGTACCGGGTACAAATACTCCTGTATCGATTGACAGTATCAACAATGGTTATGCGGTGGTTGGGACATTGCCGACGGGCCCCTGCACCAATTGCCAGTATTACATTGACAACAGCGGTGGGGTCATTTTGCAGTATGACGGTTACACGACCAGGCTCACAGCCGGCACACATGTTCAACCTTGTGCAACGTATCATCTTCGCCTGGCCATTGCGGATGCCGGCGATGGAATTTATGACTCCGGAATATTCATACAGGCCGGCAGCTTTAAATCTACCGCCGCCTTTAACCTGGAGTATAACGGATCATCTTCTCCTTCCATAATCAATATTTGTCCAGGTGAATGTGTGACATTGTCAGCACCTCCGCTTCCGAACTATTTGTGGAGCAATGGTGACACGACGCAAACAACTGTTGCATGTACTCCTGCCTTCTACAGTGTTTCAACTACGGTGGGTACGTGCCACGCTGCCTCGAACCTGGTGAGCGTACGCCAGGTTGCGGCGCCGCCGGTCCCGGTAGTAAGCCTTTCAAATGATACGGCTTATTCATCCGTGACAGCCGGATCGTATGGATACCAGTGGTATTACAACGATACCAACGCAGTGAGTGGAGCAACATCTCCATCGCTGCTGTTGCCTTTTTCCGGGTGTTTTAATGTTGTTGTCACTGATGTCAACGGGTGCTCATCGGTCAGTGATTCCATTTGTGATTTGTCAGTGGGAATAAATGACGATGCAGGAGAGATTAGCACTTTTGACATTCACTTACTCAGCAATACAATTTTGGAAGTTACGATTCCCGGGGGCAACAGTGCATTGTTGTCAATGACCGATCTCAGCGGTAAGATTGTGTATTCCGAAGCTTGCACAGAAGGCGTCCATCGTGTGGGGGTCTCCGGATATTCAAAAGGGATATATTTCCTGACACTCGTAACCTCCAAAGGAGTGAGTACCCGGAGGATGTATTTGGATTAATACAGAAACGGGAGTATTCTCCATAAAAAAAAGTCATTCGGGTGAAATGACTTTTTTTTACAATAAATATTGTGCGTTTTTACTTCACGTTCCCCATCAGTTTTTTGACAAATGGAGAAATTGCAATCATCACCACGCCGGCAATGACTGCATAAATCGCAAGTTGTTTGTATCCTTCCGTGTACGAAATAATTTTTTCAGCGGCAGTTGCATTTTCATTCGGAGATACCATGCCGGCTCCCAGTATGCCTGCAGCATATTGTCCATAAGCACTGGCCAGAAACCACATACCCATCATCATGCCAACCAGCCGCTTTGGAGAGAGTTTGGTCATGATGGACAAGCCGATGGGTGACAGGCAAAGTTCACCGACAGTGATCACAAGGTAGGCCAGTGTGAAAATATTCAGCGAAGCTTTTCCTTCAGCGTTGATAAAGAAACGAGAACTATAGAATACGTAAAAGGCAAGGCTGAGGAAGAGAAAACCGAGTCCGAATTTCACAACAGTATTTGGTTCCAGTTTGCGTTTGTTCATCCATAACCAGATCAATCCGACAAGCGGACTGAGGATGATGACGAACAGGGCATTAACAGCATTATTGATTTCATTCGGGTCTGCCGTGAATCCCATTAAATTGTTGTGTACACTATAACGCGCAAACAGGCTGAGGGAGCCTCCGCTTTGCTCGAAGAAAGCCCAGAAAAGGATGGAAAACAAAATGAAAACCATCGCAGCAATGAGCTTCCGGACTTCCGCTTTGGTACTCCGTGTCATTTCAAAAATAATATACAGGATTGTGAGGGGTCCGACAGTGTACATGAACATGTCGGAATAGGATGAATTTGAAATCAGGAGAAGGATAAACGGTATAATGAGCAAGCCGCCGATATACACCATGAATTCGTAAGTGCGGCGGCGGGAAGGGCTGATATTGGTCTTGTGCAGCAGCGGAGACAGCCCGATGGGTCCAAGAGTTTTTTGTGTAAACGAAAAGACTGCAAGTCCGAGAACCATGAAAATTCCTGCGAGTGAGAACGCATAATTCCAGTTGTAATTGTTTGCGACATACATACAAAGAAACCCGCCAAGCAATGCTCCGATATTGATCCCGCTGTAGAAGAGAGAAAACCCGGCGTCCCTTCTCGGATCGCCTTCTTTGTACAAAGCGCCAACCATGGTGGAGATGTTCGGTTTGAAAAAACCTGTCCCTACAATGGTGAAACTGATTCCGATATAGTATAAATCTTCAGGGGAGAAGGCCAGAGTGAAACTGCCGACAATCATGAGTAGGCCTCCCCAGAAAATGGATTTCCTGAAACCGAGGATTTTGTCGGCGAATAGCCCGCCGATAAATGCCATCGTATAAACAAAAGCCTGTATCGCTCCGTATTTCAGGTTGGCCTCTTTCTCCGACATCAACATTTTCTCAACCATGAAAATGGTCAGCATGCCGCGCATTCCATAAAATGAAAAGCGTTCCCACATTTCTGCAAGGAACAAGTACCAGAGTTGCTTTGGGTATTTCCCTTTGAAATCCTGGATCTCTTCAATCGTTGTGTTCATAGCGAATTGATTTTTTTAGAAATGCATTAAAGTCAGAAAACTACCTGCCGGGACGCAATGTATATGTTTTCTTTGAAAATAAACATTCAGATAGTAACATAGTAACATCTGAAAACCTGTCGGTGTTAAAATAGCAAAAAAAAACCGCAGAAATTTCTGCGGTTTTATGATGGAATTAGTTTTAAATACTTCCTGCTCCGTGGCAGTTCTTGAATTTTTTTCCACTGCCACAGGGACAAGGATCATTGCGTCCAACTTTCTGTTCTGCCCGTACCGGTTGAATTTTAGGCGGAGCAGGCGGCCC
>DAORHY010000336.1:0-4071 GCA_035438225.1 Bacteroidia bacterium | reverse complement strand
ATTGAACCGTTCAGAAAAATATTTTCCCTGCCTGTAAGTTCCGGATGGAATCCTGTACCAACTTCGAGAAGACTTGCCACGCGACCCTTGAGTGATATCCTGCCAGTAGTCGGTTCTGTGATCCGGCTCAGTACTTTCAACAACGTTGATTTCCCAGCACCGTTCCGTCCGATTATTCCCAGCCTTTCTCCCTGTTTCATTTCGAAGGAAACATCTTTCAATGCATAGAAATCTTCCTTCGAAGAACCTGTGCGGATTTTTTTAAAAACATTTTTCACCGGATGACTCAGGACATCACGCAAGGCTGTATAGCGCTCTTTTCCCTCGTGGCGAAGCGTATATTTTTTTGACAGATTTTCTACCCGGATGACAACGGCCATTTGAATCAGATGATATCGGCAAAAGTGCGTTCCATTTTACGAAAATAGAACACACCGAATATGAAAATTAGAATCCCCATAATAAAAGAAACATAAAAACCTGTTGTTGCCAGGGGAATATTTGCACCCAACAGGCACCACCTGAATCCGTCAATCACACCCACCATAGGATTGAGTGAATAGAATACTCTCAGGTTCTCAGGAATTACGGTAGTACTGAATCCAACGGGAGAAATATACAATCCAAACTGTACGATGAAAGGAACGATATATCTGAAATCACGGTATTTCACATTCAGCGCACTGATCAGAAAGCCCATTCCCATGGTTACCAAAAATGCAAGGAGAATAAAAAGGGGCAGGAAAACAATTTGCCAGGGAGGAACAAACTGAAACCAGATCATTAAAACGATCATGATGGCAAAGGAAATCAGCAGGTCGATGAATGAAACGATAACCGCGCTCACCGGAATGATGATGCGGGGAAAATAGACTTTGCTCAGCATCGCTGAATTGGCGATCAGTGAATTGCTGGCTTCAGAAAATGCATTTGCAAAAAATTGCCAGGGCAGCATACCGGCAGACACCAGCAAAATGTAAGGGACACCGTTATCCGGCAATTTGGCCAGATTTCCAAAAATGAAAGTGAAGACAATCATGGTCACCAACGGACGCAGAATGCTCCAGAGTACTCCGATAGCTGTCTGTTTGTATCGGACAAGTACATCCCTCCAGGATAAAAAATAGAAAAGACCACGAAACATCCAGAGGTCTTTCCAGTAATTTTTCACCCGCCGTCCCGGATCAATGATGACATCAAAGTCTTTATCGGCCATACACGTCAATGAATAAATACCGCACCTGGATTCATTATCCAGGTTTACCATTCCGAAGGATTACTTCGCGTAGTTCACTGCCCTGGTTTCCCGGATGACAGTTACTTTGACCTGTCCGGGATATGTCATCTCGGTCTGGATTTTATTGGCAATATCAAAGGAGAGAACCTCCGCCTGTTTGTCGGTGATTTTTTCACTCTGAACAATCACGCGCAATTCCCGTCCGGCCTGGATAGCAAAGGTTTTTTCAACTCCGGGATAAGACAATGCAAGCGCCTCCATGTCTTTCAGTCGCTTGATATAGGATTCCACTACCTCACGCCGGGCACCCGGGCGGGCACCGGAAATGGCATCACAGACTTGCACAATCGGTGAGATGATACTGTTCATTTCGATTTCATCGTGATGCGCGCCAATGGCATTGCAGACTTCCGGATTTTCTTTGAATTTCTCTGCGAGTTTCATCCCGAGAATTGCATGTGGCAATTCCGGCTCATCTTCAGGAACTTTACCGATATCGTGCAGGAGGCCGGCACGTTTGGCAAGCTTCACATTCAAACCGAGCTCAGCCGCCATGATCGCACATAGGTTGGCCACTTCACGGGAGTGCTGAAGGAGGTTTTGTCCGTAAGAAGAACGGTATTTCATGCGTCCCACCATACGGATCAGTTCGGGAGCAAGGCCATGGATACCGAGATCGATGGTTGTGCGTTTACCGACTTCTACGATTTCGTCTTCGAGCTGACGTTTTACTTTGGCAACAACTTCTTCGATTCGTGCAGGGTGGATGCGTCCGTCGCTCACCAACTGGTGTAAAGCGAGACGCGCCATTTCACGGCGAACCGGGTCAAATCCGGAAAGGATGATTGTTTCCGGGGTATCGTCAACGATGATTTCGACTCCTGTCGCCGCTTCCAGGGCTCTGATATTTCTTCCTTCGCGGCCGATGATGCGTCCTTTTACTTCATCGTTTTCAATATTAAAAACAGTCACTGCATTCTCAACAGCATGTTCGGTGGCAACACGTTGAATGGTTTGTATCACAATCCGTTTGGATTCCTTGTTGGCCGTCAGCTTTGCTTCTTCCATGATGTCCTTAATATACGACATCGCTTCGGTCTTTGCCTCCGCTTTGAGCGCTTCAACAAGCTGGGATTTTGCCTGGTCAACACTGAGTCCGCTGATTTTTTCAAGCTGTTCCACCTGTCGCTGGTGCAGCTTGGCAACTTCCTCCTGCTTGGCTTCCATTATCTGGAGCTGGTTCCTGAGGTTTGCCTGCAGGGTTTCGTATTCCTGTTGCTTCCGGGTGGTTTGCTCCAGTTTCTGGGCAACAGTGGTTTCTTTTTGTTTAATCCTGGCTTCCGCAGCATTGATATGCTTGTCTTTCTCGACAATCGATTTTTCGTGCTCGGATTTAAGCTGGAGAAACTTCTCCTTTGCTTCAAGAATCTTATTCTTTTTAATCACTTCGGCATCTGCTTCGGCATCTTTTACAATTGCTTTTGCCTTCTGTTCTGCAAGTTGTTCTTTGGTCCGCATTGTCTTATTGAGGACGTACCTCGAAATAAGAAAGCCGACAACGACAGCAAGCAGGCCTTCCACAACAAGAATCATTAATGTATTTCCATCCATTTGGTTTGAGGAGTTAATTTGTGATCCGGCAGCCCGGAACACGGTGAATAATCAGGGATGAAATGAATTGTCCGTTAGCCCCTTTTTACACCCGGACAATAAAAAACCCGCACTAATTCCAGGACTTAGATAAACCCCTGAAGTCATGGGTGGAGCTGCCTGGCTTTTCTGGTTTCTGCTGTCCCGAAGGAATCACGCTTGCGCGGGATTGCAGCCTGCCATAGGTGCCATTGAGCGTTTATGCTCCAATGGTTGAAATGTTGAGTTTATTTAAGTGAACCGGAACTAATGCGGGATATCCCGAAATAGTCTGAAACAATGATCCTTGTCGCACGAATCATTTGCCTCATTATTTTCTTCAAAGAACGTAGCCCTTTATTTGGAATGATCTTCTTTCGCCAGGTATTCGTCGATCAGCAGGGTCAGGTAGTGGATATTTTCCCGGACTTCATTTTGTTCGTCCTTGTTTTCCTGTTTATGCTGGCCCGCAGCTTCACTTGCAAACTGCAATGCACACATTGCGAGGAGATCCTGCTTGTCCTTGACAGCATAGTTTTCCTCAAAATCCTTAATGCGTTTATTGATATTCTCAGCTGCATTCATGACACGGTCGTGCTCTTCCCGGGTGATGCGCAGTGGGTAAGTGCGGTTGGCAATTGAAACTTTTATGGATAGATATTCTCCCATAAAGGGTGATTCACTTATTTATGTACATCAATCAGAGAAATGTTTTTGTCTATTTCTCCAATGATATCGTTAATTCTCCTTTTTATCTGTGCGATATTCTGCTTTGTAGAAGTTTTTTCTACTTCCTTCAGATTTTTATAGCCCTCTTCCAACCTTCCGGCCCTTGCTTTCTGGTCCTCCAGTTCGAACAAAAGCCGACGGTTATCTGCCTGCAGCTCTAAATTCTGGCTTTTCAGCTGCTCATGCAAAAGTATCATTTTTTGAATCCTGTTTTCGAGGGCTGTAAAATTTGTTTTGATGTCGGCTTGCTCCTGCATGAGGTTCGCTTTTATGATGAGTAATATAGGACACAAATAACCGAAAAATATCTGAATAATCACATAAATTATTAACAGGCAGTGTTCACAAAATCAGCCACATGAGACAGGAGATGAAAAGTGAATTAAAGGGTGTTTATGGCGGGCGGGGGTAGTTGGTAATGAGTAGTCGGTAGTCGGTAGTCGGTTGTCTGTAGTCGGTTGTTGGTAGTTGGTGTT
>DAORHY010000335.1:0-4089 GCA_035438225.1 Bacteroidia bacterium | reverse complement strand
CTCCGTTCCCGGCCTGGGGAGGTTGGCAGGAGCTGGTCGTATAGGACTTACCCGTACGCAAAAGTAAACATTCATTGAGAATAAATTGCAAATTATTCTGTCGGGGATAAATTTTAACAGCTTATTTATTCTTCAATTCATTTGGTTTCTCCGTTGATAGTGTTCCTCTCATTTGCAGATTAATATTGATGTGGTTTAATTTTCCTTTATTCACCTGAATACTTAGTTGTTCGCTTTCAGACACTTAGTTTGGAGCCGGTTCTCATGCTTCGTTTGCAGGAATTGTTGGGTTGTTATCCGTCAAAAAGTTCAGTGATGATGGAATATTTGTACGTTGTTACAATGCATCCGGTCAATCAGAAGTTCATGAAATGCAATGAATTGCTGTTAAAAAGTTGGACACTGCAGAATGTAATTTCTTTTGCCTATTGCCGGATTTCATGTAGGTTTGCAAACATCTAAAATTAACCCATGGAAACCCCCCGCTCACAAACCAAAGTCGCCATGACTTACGGAACCATGTACGGATTGGCAGCTGCCGCCCTCATGCTCATTTTTTATTTTTTAGATACTGATGTGAAATCGAAGGCTCCTCAATGGACAGGCTGGTTGTTGCTGATAGTTTTTATTGTGCTCGGAATAAAAAGTTACCGTGATCAGGATCTTGGCGGACACATTGGATACGGCAAATCGCTGGGAACGGGTGTGCTGATTTCAATCTTCGGAAGTATAATTTCGGGTGCATTCACCCTTATATTCTTTATGTTTATTGCTCCTGAGATGATTCAGAAAATACTGGACATGTCTCAGCAGCAACTAATGGACCAGGGAATGAGTGAAGACCAGATTACCATTGCCATGGAATGGACACGAAAATTTATGACGCCAACCTGGTTGTTCATTGGTTCTGTATTGGGCACAACATTTATGGGTTTTCTTTTGTCACTGATCATTTCAATTTTCATGAAAAAAGAACAGAACCCATTTAGCAGCAACACTCTTGGATAATCAACAGCACGTGGATATTTCGGTAGTTATTCCATTATTCAATGAAGACGAATCGCTTCGCGAACTGCACGACTGGATCGTGCGTGTCATGCAGGCGAACAATTACACCTATGAAATTATTTTTGTAGACGATGGGAGCAAGGATAATTCCTGGAGCCTTGTTGAAACATTGGCTCGTGAAAATTCCAATGTCAGGGGAATCCGGTTTCGTAGAAATTACGGCAAGTCCGCAGCATTAAATGAAGGGTTTTCAGTAACAAAAGGGGACGTCGTCATCACCATGGATGCAGATATGCAGGACAGTCCGGATGAAATTCCGGAACTTTACCGTCTGATTAAGCACGGCGGGTTCGACCTGATTTCCGGATGGAAAAAGAAGCGCTACGATCCGATTTCCAAAACAATACCGAGTAAATTTTTCAACTGGACGACTCGCAAGATGTCCGGTATCAGTAACCTCCATGATTTCAATTGCGGATTAAAATCCTACCGAAAGGACGTAGTGAAAAGCATTGAAGTTTACGGTGAAATGCACCGGTACATCCCGGTGCTTGCCAAGTGGGCAGGGTTCAGCAAAATCGGTGAAAAGGTAGTCGAACACCGCGCACGTAAATACGGAGTTACAAAATTTGGACTGGAGCGATTTGTCCATGGCTTTCTCGATTTATTATCCATTACGTTTGTGTCCCGGTTCGGAAAACGCCCCATGCATTTGTTTGGTTTGTTTGGTTCCATCATGTTTTCCATCGGCTTTATCACAGCGCTTTATCTTGGATTTAGTAAGTTGTACCACGTTTATTTTAATTTGCCGGCCCGGTTGCTCACGGAAAGGCCTTCCTTTTACATTGCATTAACTTCCATGATCCTGGGTACTCAATTGTTTTTGGCGGGTTTTCTCGGTGAATTAATATCGAGAAGTTCCAGCGACAGAAATACGTATCTTGTGGAGAAGACCTGTAATCTCTGAATGGGTTTCGCTAAAATTTATCCAGATTGAAAGTTGTCATTGTCGGTCCGGCGTTCCCGCTGCGCGGGGGTATTGCTGATTTTAATGAAGCCCTCAGCAGGGCCTTCAATGAAGCAGGAATTGAGAGTCAGATTTTTTCATTTTATTATCAATATCCTTCATTGCTGTTCCCGGGCACGTCCCAGTTTTCAGACGGGCCCGTTCCGGAAGGAATAACTATTCACTCCACAATCAGTTCTGTCAATCCGATCTCCTGGAAAAAAACAGCAAACAAAATAATTGCGGCAACACCCGATTTGGTGCTTGTCAGGTACTGGCTGCCCTTTATGGCCCCTTCACTTGGCACAATTTCCCGTCAGTTGAGGAAGAAGGGGATTCCGGTGCTGGCAATTACCGATAATGTTATTCCTCATGAAAAGAGAATCGGAGACAATGCCTTGACGAAGTATTTTGTAAACAGCTGTAAAGGCTTCGTGACTTTGTCGAAATCCGTATTGGAGGACTTGTCCGCATTTACGGCGAATCAGGATAAAATATTTCTGCCGCATCCGATTTACTCAATTTTTGGTGCTCCGGTATCGAAAGAAAGTGGGAGGAAAGCATTAAAGTTGAATGCTGGTGATAAAATCATTCTATTCTTCGGTTTTATCCGTCCTTACAAGGGCCTTGACTTATTGCTGGATGCAATGGCAGACCCGCGTGTTGAACAGCTTGGAATTAAACTCCTTGTTGCCGGGGAATTTTATGAAGACGAAAAAATTTACACCGGACGCATCGACCGATTACATCTTAGCGACCGTGTTTTGTTGCATACTTCATTTATCCCGAAGGACCGGGTGAAGAGTTACTTTTGTGCTGCGGATATAGTTGTGCAGCCCTATCGCAGTGCAACACAAAGCGGGATTACTCAGATTGCATATCATTTTGACAGGCCCATGTTGGTGACGAATATCGGAGGACTGTCTGAGATCGTTCCGGATCAAAAGGTGGGTTATGTAACGGATATTTCCGCTTCTGCAATTGCAGATGCGCTTGTTGATTTTTATTCATTGCAACGTGAGGCAGAATTTTCAGCCAATGTCAGGAGTGAAAAGGAGAAATTCTCATGGCCATCGTTTGTTGAAGGAATTATCCGTCTCTATGAAAAGGTCCGGTAACGCATCCCTTTTTCTGCTCCTGATGATTTTTTCTCTGGTGCAGGGAAATTGTTTCGCAGGTCAAACACGGATCAGTGGAATAATCCGCGATGAAAAGAATCAGCCACTCCCGTTTGTTAATACGTATGTTGCCGGTACAACGATTGGTACCACATCCAACAATGAGGGAGAATATTTTCTCGATTTACAACCCGGAGATTACCAGATTATTTTCCGGCTGATCGGATACAAACAAGTGAAAGAAAATATCACGGTGGGGAGTTTGCCGATCCGGATGGATGTGCTGCTGGTTCCGGAATCCTATCTTTTGAAAGAAGTAAATATTAAAGCGGATGCGGAGGATCCGGCATATGAAATAATCCGGAACGCACAGAAAATGCGTAAAAAGTACGTGGACCAGGCCGATGCATTCCAATGCAATGTGTATGTGAAGTCAACACAGAAATTATTATCGTATCCAAAAAAAGTTCTCGGACAGGAAATTCAAATAGAGGAATTTATTGACACTGCGACCAAAATATTTTATCTGAGTGAATCTGTTTCCAGCTTAAGCTATAAACGTCCGGAAAAAATAAAAGAGGAAATGATCTCGTCGAAGGTCAGTGGAAATCCAAGAACTTACAGTTTCAACAAAGCAGCTGACCTTCGACTCAGTTTTTATGAAAATCTTGTCGAAATCAACGGACTCACTCCCCGTGGAATCGTTTCTCCGATTTCTGTCAGCGCATTTTTTTATTATAATTTCAAATTGGAAGGGAGCTTTACAGAAAATGGACAGTTGGTAAATAAAATTAAAGTAATTCCGAAGAGAAAAAATGATCCTGTATTCACAGGCGATATTTATATCCTCGATGATTCCTGGCGCATTCATAGTGCGGATGTATATATCACCCGGAACCAGCAAATTGAATTCCTGGACACCTTCCGGATACGGCAGAATTATGTTTCTGTAAATAA
>DAORHY010000334.1:0-4101 GCA_035438225.1 Bacteroidia bacterium | reverse complement strand
GTCAAACCTCACCCGGAAGGCGTTCGATCGAACGCCTTCCGGGTGAGGTTTGACCTACATCGAGCAGATGAAACAAATAAATTCCGAAAAATGGAATGCAATTCTACTACCGCTTTATCTGGTTCAATCTTTTCCTCCAGACTTCGCCAATAGCTTTGCCGATGGCCTTAAACTCATCCTCACTGAAGGTGTCAGTCTTTGCATTATTACACCAATAGCAGGCGAATGACAGATTCCCCAAATTATTGTAAGCTTCGTTTGCTTTACGACGTTCAATCTCGAGCGTTTTTCCCCTAAATATCCTTTTATTCTCAATAAGTTTATGATCATGCAATAACTGCAATTCTGCTTCTGATATGCCGCAATAAATACACTGATGGGGTTGGCTATCATACCACTCACTAAAACTCCAGAAATCACCGCCGATCTTTTTGCGCTTCCACAAATCCCTCACCTTGATTAAGTCTCTCATTCCAGTTCTGATTTCACTGTCAGCTTTACGGACATCATTTAATTCCACGCCAAGTTGATTTGCAGCACCTTGAAACGTCATTGATTGAAGCAACACCAGATCGAATACCTGCTGTTGCAATTTTGTCAGATCATCTTTTTTCATGTTTATGGTTTTTAGGAATAATGTTTCAATCAGCATAAATATTCCAACTCACACAATTCAACACCCCACCTTCATTCGCAAGCTGTGTACATTCCAGTGGTTGGATGTTGAAATAGGCTTCGAGGATGGATCGGGCAGCGGCATTCTCGGTCGGGAATGCTTCGAATACCGGCAGCACCACCTTTTCGCCGACCTGTAGATAATTAATATAACAGCCGGCTGCGGAGTCGACGCCTTCGTGGTTCTGACGGCGAACTTCCTGATAGGGGAATTTCACCTGCTTCAAGCCTGCACGTGTAAGGCTTTGGTCGAACTCCGACAGAAAGGAATTCGGGTAACCCACTTGCTTGAAATCGCTGACCAACACGGTGTTCGCGTCCAGGAAGCGCAGCATGCCGTCGATGTGACCGAATTCCTCGTACGGCAGTTGCGGTACGACGATTATGCTGCGGGTCTCGAAGATCTCCTGCAGTTCTTCCACGATCCGTTGCCGAGGCCGGTCATCATTATCATCAAACACACGGTCGGTCAGGGCGACCCGGTCGGGACCTTTGACGATGTTCCCTCCATCCAGGCGGAGATCGGAGGATACTGTCTTGGACCTAATGGATTCCGGGATCAAAGCAGACTGATCCGTGGTGTACCGGAACCGGACGAACTTATCCGACTTCACCTGTACCGGCATGTAATCACGGCACCAGATGTCTTCCGCAGCCGGAAGTAGCGTATAGGATATGCCGAAGGCATCCAGAAGATGGATCAACCTGAGGAATAGCTCGGGAAAATCCCGTTGCAACCGGTCAGCGAAATAGATCCGGGTGGTCTCCCGATCCGTGATCAGGGGATGGAGGACATTATACCGCAAAGCCCGAAGGATGCGCAGCACGGTCCCATCCGTCAGCTTCGCCAACAGCCAGCCATCGACGAAGCGGTCTTGCCGCAGGATCGCCGTCAATAAGTCGCGCAGCAGGTTCAGCCCCAACTGCCGCAGCAATGCTTCATCTTGGATGCACAACAACTCCGTCTGCTCCGGCCAGTTCATCCAGTCGACCTGCGTGATCACACCCGAAGCATAGGCCGTCCTGATGAACTCATGGATGATCGGCTCATAGTTTACATCGGGCATCACATAAACACCCGCGACTGGCTCACTTCCTTCCTTCCACTGCCCAACGGGAGCGGATCGTTCCAATAGCGGAATAAAGGCCAGTAATTTTTCCCAGGCGGCTTTTGTTACGGGAGGATAGCCACGATCAAATTGTTGCTGCAGCATCTTCTTGATTGGTATGGCGGGAATTAGCAACCGACCGAATCGAGTTCCAAAAATTCTGAGAAGAGTTCCAGAATTTCCGGGTTTAGTGCATATACTATTTCTTTTAGTAATAGCTGTTTCCTATCGGATAATGCAATAAATAAAAAGGCGCAGCGCTGATGTCAAGCATGTCTGCTGTTCATTCCGATCGAATGGTGAGTAGTCGGTTGCTACAGAAAGTCGCGGATAAATACGGCGTTTGCCTCCATTCTTCCATCGGTCATTTCCCCAACAGGAGTTCGATCGATGCCGGTGGGGAAATGACGAAGGGAATTCAGCTTATTGACAAGAATTTTTTGGCCTGCAGGATGATGCGCATTTATAAAAACCTAATAAAAGCTGAAAAAATCATGCTAAGTACAACTGAAACAAAGAAAACCGAATTTTACATCTAATGAAAAGGATGGAAAATGCAACCACTAAAAAAGTGGCAGGGGCATAAAATTCGAAACCCGGAAGCTTGAATTTCTTCAGGGGCTTCCGGGAACTATATCTTGATGACAAATATAACGCAAAAGCAGGCAGAAAGCAACCTTTATTTTATACTTAACAACTATGAGATTTGTTGATTTTGAGCAGATTATGTCGGTACCCAGAATGAGTCGTTATGTAACTGCATGCAATGGCGACACACGAAAGGCCATGACCCTTTATCGTCTCAATCTGAGACTTTCACAGGAACTTTTCACTGTAGTTGGCTGCTTCGAGGTCGCATTGCGAAACGCTATTGATCGACATTATTCCTCGCTTTGCGGTGCTGATTGGTTGAGAGATTCGGCCAGACCAGGAGGCATGTTCAGTAATAGGGCGTGCGGTAAAACACCCTACATCATTTCTGAGGGTGAAAGAAAATTGTCATCCTATACTCATCCTAAACTGCTGGCAGAAATGGATTTTGGATTCTGGAGATATCTCTTTGCAAGACATCAATTCCACCACGGCGGGCAGAGCTTGCTTGCCATTTTCCCGTCGAAACCGCGAAGTACTCCATCCATCAATTACAATAATAGTTTCATATTTATGGAGTTAGAAAACATCAACGCCTTAAGAAACAGACTTGCACACCACGAACCTGTGTGCTTTCAACTAGGCGCTCACAGCAAAAGCACACGCTATGCGAGACAAAATCACCAATTGACTTTACAATTTTTCCAATGGATGAACATCAATGAATCAGTGTTACTATACGGACTTGACCACATAACCGAAGTTTGCGACAGAATTGACGCATTGTAGAACATTTCATTGCACTAGAAAACCTCACCTCTACTGATAACCAAGCTTTTACGTCGAGTACACTTGGCATCCTAAACTAATCTCACGTCGAGACCCCTTTCCGTGAAGAGGGCGCAAAAGCTATTCAGGATAGCTTGAACAACAAAAGAGAGCTGATGACCAAACACCTCGATTGATCCAATCACGAATCACCAATCACAAATCTCCAAACTTCAACCTCGGCAGCCCCTCCACGATCTCCACGGTTTGCATGCTTACGTTGATCACGCTGAGCAGCAGGTCAAGGATGTAACGCGGGTTGCCGCTCTCTTTCGCCCAGTCGTTGGGGTCGTTCACGATGCCGCTGTCTTTGTGGACGGTGACCTGGTAACGCTCCATCACCCACTCGATGGCCGACTTGCCGTTGACCACGTACTCGTAGGCCTTTTCCGGTATGTCGCGGATCGTGATGCTGTTGTTGTACAAGATCGTATCCTTCTGCCCCTTCTGCGGAAACCGCATCTTCTCCACCGCATGATCCCCGCTCCGCAAACCCTCCACTTTCACACCTTTATAAGCCGGAACTTTTTCGTAGTTGATGTGCAAGTCAGCCAGGGCGCGACCGGCTTTGCTTAAGGACCAGAAATCTTTCACATCATCTACCAGTGGGATTCTGGGAAGGGACTTTTTTAAATCGCTGGAAAATCTATTTCTGTATTCATTGTCATGCAATACCCCATAGACATAGTAAAAGATGTCCTCCTTCGAAATATTTTTACCATACTTCTTCCGGCATTCTTCAAAAATATAATCACTAACCCCATCCTGTTTAATATATTTTTCCCCATTGCCTGAAGCAAAGAGATCCAAGGACTCTGAATTTTCTTCATAATAATACAATGGAAAACATTGCCCGTTAGTAAGTAATTGATAGTCCGATATAAGATTCACACATAAA